>CAIVDX010000286.1 GCA_903904805.1 uncultured Rhodospirillales bacterium | reverse complement strand
TGCATAAACTCTTTGCTTTTGGCAGCGAGCGTATCTCTTCTAATTGCTGACGTGTATTCCCAGCTCGGCGTAAAATATCCACATGTCCAAAGGCTGGGAATCGAAAAGCGTCGAAGAACAGCAGGCCGAAGCAAGCGCAGCCAAACCCGGCAAGGCCGCAGGCGATCAGGTCTCCGCGCAAGCCGAAGCTGAGCGCAAACGCCGCATTCAGGCACTCGAAATGCAGCGCGAGCGCGTGCTTTCGGAACGCACCTCAAGCCCCCATCGCCGCTCTGCCCTCGAACTTGCTCTCGCCGACATCGAGCGCGAGCTCCAGCAGCTGGGCATGTTGATCAAGCTGTAGCGGAGCCTACGCCCGCCGGTTGAACGTCACTGAATTCCCCTGATCGATCGTCGTCACCACAATATTGTGCACGTTTACGTGCGCCGGCCGGGTTGCGGCCCACACAATTGCGTCGGCTACGTCTTCCGGCTGCAACGGCGTGATGTTCTTGTAGACCTTCGCCGCGCGCTCGTCATCGCCGCGGAACCGCACCACGCTGAACTCCGACTCCACCATCCCCGCGTCCACGCTTGTCACCCGGATCGGCGTTCCCATCAGGTCGAGCTTCAGCCCCTCGGAGATCGACTTCTCCGCCGCCTTCGTCGCGCAGTACACCGCTCCATTGGCGTAGGTGATGTACCCAGCGACCGATCCCAGGCCGATCACATGACCGCTTCCGCGCTTGACCATCTTCGGCACCACCACCCGGGTCACATAGAGCAGTCCCTTAATGTTGGTGTCGATCATCTCTTCCCAGTTTTTGATGTCGTCTTCCCACAGCTTGGTCAACCCACGGCTCAAGCCGGCGTTGTTCACCAGCACATCGATCTCGCCCCACGCGTCGGGCAGCGTGTTCAGCGTTCCTTCCACTTCGTCGCGGTCCTGCACGTCCAGGTTGAAGCTGAACACCTCTGCAGCACCCGCCTCCAGCAATGCCGGTTCCAGTGCCTTAAGCTTTTCAAGCCGCCGAGCGCACATCAGCACCCGCGCTCCGTGGCGCGCAAACTCCATCGCTGTTGCCGATCCAATGCCCGCGCTGGCTCCTGTGATCAGTACCGTCTTGCCCTTCATTGAAACGCCCACATTTCCTCCTCAACGACGCATAACCAGCTAACCACAAAATGCAAGCCGATGACGAAGGGTCAACTCTGCGCGCAAAAGGGGCCGCGATCGCTCGCGGCCCCCCGATACGTCAGTGATCGTTGATGGTCAACGACCATTACTTCAGCGGTTTACTGGGGTCCAGTCGTCTCAACCCCGATTGCATCGCCCGACACAACCATGTTCACGCGGCGGTTCTGTTGCCGCCCCGCCGCCGTGCTGTTATCGGCCACGGGGTTATTCTTGCCATATCCCGCCGCCGTTACGTTCGCCGCAGGCACGCCGTTCTGCACCAGGAAGTCGTGCACGGCGTTAGCCCGGTTCTCGCTCAGCTTCTGGTTGTACTCATCGCCACCAACTGAATCCGTATAGCCTTCCACCTGGATCTTCAACCCCGGGTAGAGTTCCAGAATCGTTGCGACTTTAGCCAGACTCACCTGCGTTCCTGGCTTCAGCGTGTACTTGGCGGTATCGAACAGCACATCGCTCATGTTGACGATCAGGCCGCGCGCGCTTTCGCTCGTCGCCAGCACCGAATTCAGCTGTGCCCGCAGCTTCTCGCGAACCGCGGCTGCATCTTCTGCACTCTTCTGCGCGCTTTGGTTAGCTTCGGCCGCCTCGGCCCGGGCCTTGGCTGCTTCTGCCTCGGCGCGAGCGCGGTCTGCATCCGCCTTAGCACGTGCAGCCGC
>CAIVDX010000285.1 GCA_903904805.1 uncultured Rhodospirillales bacterium | reverse complement strand
TGATCGCCGCGCTGTCGCCGGAGGCATAGATCACCAGGTCGCGGTTGGCCGCCTGCGCCCCGGTGCCGCTCAGCGGGCAGTCGAGAACAATATGCCCGGCCGGCGCGAGGATCGCGCGGATGCTCTCCTTGTCCTCCAGCGCGAAGGTGCTGGTCTCGATGATCACGCGCGGGGCAAGAGCGCCGGCGACCAGTTCGCCGGCCACCGCGCGCGCGGCTGCCGGGGTGGGCAGGCTGGTGATGACGAATCCGGCATGCGCCGCCGCCGCGGTGGCACTCGCGACCGCGGTCACGCCCCGCCCGGCCAGTGCCGCGCCGCGGCCGGGGTCGAGATCAAAACCGGCGACATCCCAGCCCCGCCCGGCCAACGAGGCCGCCATCGCGCCGCCCATGATGCCCAGCCCGATCACCCCAACCCGCTTGTCCATCTCGCCCGCCCCCAGTTTTGCCGACGCTTCTACACGCCGCGCACCATCCAGCGAAGATCGGCTGGCGAAGATCGGCGTTCGGCTTACGCGCCAATGGAGAACTCGATCGCCAGCCCGAACCTGTCGTCGAGCCGCACCGTGTGGTGATCGGCGATGTTGGTGTCGGACAATTCCAGGTTCAGAAAATCCACGCCGTCACCGTCGAAATAGGGCCCGGCGTGCCAGGTGCCGCGATTCATCGCCAGCGCGGTGCCGCCGGGGATACGAAAGACAGTGATCGCCGTCGGATCGGGCACCTCATCTTGATTGTCGGGATCAACGGCGGCAGCCAGGCCGATGAACCAGTCGCGCGCCCCCACTGAGGCCAGGCATTGCGTCACCGCGCGGTGGCGGGTGATGGCGGTGATGCGGTTCGGTCGCGCATAGAGCCGCATGATGTAAAAGCGCGGCGTGCCGGCGGTGAGCGCCAGCGTGGCGTCGGCCGGGCCGAACGGCACACCGTCGTCGGCGGGCTCGATCAGCGTGCCGAAGGGCGCGATGGCCTCGGGTGTGGCGAGGGTGGGGATCTGCGTGATGGTGGTGATCATCGGATGGGCTCCGCTGTGGGGATCGGCAGTTCGGCATGGTCCTGACCGAGGAAGGCGGCCCAGTCCTGCTCCTCCTGGTCGAGCAGCAGACGGCGCTTCACACCCTCGATCAGCCGCGGCGCGGTGTATTTCATCCCGCTGTTGGAGGCCGACACCGGGCCAAGGCTCAGCACGGCGCCACGGGTGATGGTCAGCACACGGTCAAGCCAGGGCGCTGTGCCGGGATGGCGCTCGGTGAAGGCGCCGTGCTGGTCGAGATAGGGGAAGCGGCCGAGCGCCGCGCTCTCCTGGCCCGGCGCCGGCTGAAAGCGATCCTCCCATAGCGCGGCATGGGCGGCGACGGCGGCCAACTCCGGCCGGTCGGCCAAATTCACCCGCAGGCCTGTCGCGACAACCAGCGCATCCGCCTGAAGGGTCTGATCGCCGCAGCGCAGTGAAATCGTGCCGTTGGCGCAGGTCAGGCTGTCCATTGCCAGCTTCGCATGCAGGGAGAAGCCCGGCAGGGCGATCGCGTCGTCATAGGTGGGCTTGGGCGGGCCCTGACCAATGCTGAGAAGATGGCGCATATAGCCCCATTTCCGCGCGTCCGGCAGCGCCACATACTGCGCGAGGAAGCCGGCATTCTCCATCCAGCGCCGCGGGTTCGCGCCGGGCAGGCTGGCGCGGCGGAAACACACCGCAGCCGCGCGGGCGCCCGCGCGCAGGGCGGCGGCGGCGGTGTCGAAGCCCGAGGCCCCCGCGCCGAGCACGGCAATCCGCTGCCCGGCGAAGCGCGCCACATCGAAGCTGTCATTGGCGTGCACCAGCCGCTCGGCCGGCACGCGCTCGGCCACCTCGGCGGGAATCGCATAGCCCCCGCTGCCGGCCGCCCCGGTGGCGAGGATGCAGGTGGCGGCATGGATGGTCTGCTCGCCCTCCGGCGTGGCGAAGCGCAGCCGCAGCAGAGCGCCGCCCTCGACCGGCTCAAGCGCGATCAGCGCCCAGCGATTGCGCACCGGCAGATCCAGCGTCGCCCGCAGCCAGTCGAGATAGTCCATCCAGGCGGTGCGCGGGATGCGGAACATCGCCTCCCAGCCCGCCCGTCCATGCTGCGCCTCCCACCAGGCGCGGAACGACAGCGAGGGGATGCCAAGCTCGGTGCCGGTCAGCGTCTTGGGCGTGCGCAGCATCGCCATACGGGCGAAGCTGCGCCACGGGCCTTCGAGCCCCTGGGGCGCTGCATCGAAGACCGCGATGCGCCCCACCCGCTCACGCCGCAGCCCTGCGGCCAGCGTCAGCCCATACTGGCCACCGCCGATGATGGCGCAATCCAGCGCGATGGAGCCATTCGGTGCGGCGCGCGGGCTCACCCAGTCCGGCGTCGGATAGGCGAGGATCTCCAGATCCTCGCTGATCCTGGCGCGCAGTTCGGCAAGACCTTCGGGCATCACGCAGCACCGAACCATTGCGTGTTCAGCTTGTCGAGAGTGCCATCGGCCGTCATCGCCGCGAGCTGGCTGTTGATCGCGGCGAGCAACGTGGTGTCGGTCAACCGCGTGTTGATGCCGACATCGCGCGCATCCCACGCGCCGGTCACCTTCAGTTTCGCCTTGGGCGAGCGGGTGAGATTGTAGCGCAGCACCGGCAGCGTGTTCACCACCACCTGGGTGCGTCCGATCTCCAGATCGCTGAGCGCAAGCGGGAATTCGTTGTAGGTGCGCAGATCCTTCACCTTGTCCGCCCAGCCGTCGCGGACGAATTTCTCGCCCGCGGTGCCGGACTGCACGCCGACGATCTTGCCGGCGAGATCAGCAGGTTCCACCACCGTGAGGTCCGCCTGATAGGCCGCGGCGATGCCGGTCTTGTAATAGGGGGTGGAGAAGGCGATCCGCGCCGCGCGCTCGGGTGTGGCGGTGAAGGCGGTGATCAGCGTGTCCACCCGCCCTGAGGTCAGCGCGCCGATCAGGCCGGCGAAATCGAACACCTGCCACTCCACCTTCAGCCCCATGCGACGGCCAAGCTCGTTGCCCATATCGATGTCGAAACCCGACAGCGTGCCATCGCGGACGAACTCGAACGGCGGAAACGCGCCGCCGTTGCCCACCTTCAGCACACCGGATGCGCGCACCTTGGCCAGGCTGTCATCGTCGGCACGAGCGGTGATCGGCGCGAGCGCGAGGGCGCCGCCAGCCAGCAGCAGGCGGCGTGGGATGCGATGGTGGCTCATGCGAAGTCTCCTGTTATGGCAAGGGATGAAGAGTGCCCGCTCACGCGGGCGAGAAAGGCGCGGGTGCGCTCATGGCTGGGATGATCGAGCACCTCCGCGGCACTGCCCTGCTCGACGATGCGGCCAGCGTCCATGAACACCACGCGATCGGCCACCTCACGCGCGAAGCCCATCTCGTGGGTCACCACCAGCATGGTCATGCCCTCGGCGGCGAGC
>CAIVDX010000284.1 GCA_903904805.1 uncultured Rhodospirillales bacterium | reverse complement strand
TATCAGCTCCCCCCTGGTGCTCGAGGACTAGCCATGCGTGCTGTGGTATGCAGAGTATAGTCTTTAATCGTACTATATTACATTGATTTATTATCACAATACACTCACTCACTCAAGGCCCGTGACATTGCTGAGGGAGCGGATATGGTGATGGTGAAGCCAGGCATGCCGTATCTGGATATTGTCAGGCGGGTGAAGGATCGTTTCGGTGTGCCGACCTATGCGTATCAGGTGTCGGGCGAGTATGCGATGATCATGGCGGCGGTGCAGAATGGCTGGCTGGAGCATGAGCGGTCGATGATGGAATCGCTGCTGGGCTTCAAGCGGGCGGGGGCGGATGGCGTGCTCAGCTATTTCGCGGTAGAGGCGGCGCGGGTGTTGAAACGAGGGGGCTGATCAACAGCCTTCGGGGAGGACCAACAAGATGATCGTTGATTTTCAGGTGCATTACACGCCGAAGGAATTGAACAAGGCGACCGATGCGCCCTCGGCGTTGCTCGATGCGCGCGGCAATCCCAGCTACTTCCAGAACCCGCTGCTGTCGGATCTGAACAGCCATGTGCGGGTGATGGATGCGGCCGGGATCGATGCGATGGTGCTGTCGTCGGGGCCTGGCTTCGATCAGCCGGATCTGGGGATCTGCCGGTTCATCAATGACAGCTGCGCGCAGGGCGAGCGCGATCATCCCGGGCGGTTCATCGGCCTCGCTCATGTGCCGGCGTTCGATGCGGCGGCGGCGGCGGCGGAATTGCGGCGCTGCAAGCTGGAGCTGGGATTTCCCGGCGTGGTGATCGGCTCGGAATTGCAGGGACGGGCGCTGGATGATCCGGAGCTGATGCCGTTCTGGCGGGCGTGCCAGGAGCTGGACATGTATGTGTTCGTGCATCCCCTGCCGGCTGTCATCAACTGGGACCGGATGGATGCGGATGATCTCGGCCGGATGGTGGGCTGGGAGTTTTCGCTGATGGTGGCGACGTTGCGGGTGATCCAGTCGGGCCTGTTGGACCAGCTGCCGGATCTGAAAATCCAGTTCTCGCATTTCTCCGGCGGCATCGGGCGCTATCTGGGGCGTCTGCGCGGGTTCGCGCAGCGGGAGAAATGGGGCACGGCGGGGCTGCCGCGGCATGGGCGCAGGCCGGCGAAGTCGATGGATTATTATCTGGAGCAGCGGCTGTTCTATGATTGCGCCGGCTGGGCTGGCCCGGATCACGCCGCGGAGTGGGGCGGCGATTGGGTGAAGTTCGGGCTGCAGGAGGTGGCACCGAGCCAGGTGGTGTTCGCGACGGACTATCCGCAGGCGGTGCGCGACCCCGCCGAGGTGGCGGCCTATGTGGAGGCGGTGCGGGGGCAGTCGCCGGGTGCGCGGCAGATGCTGGCGAGCGGCAATGCCGCGAAGCTGATCCCCGACATCGCCGAGCGGTTGGCGCGTCGTAAAATTTGATGAGTGGGGCTGCCGATTCTGGTGTGAAGTCGGCGCAGCGCGTGTTCGACATTCTCGAGCTGTTCGCTGCCCGTCGGGAGCCGTTGCGGCTGAAGGATGTTTCGGCGGCGCTGGGGTTGCCGGCCTCGTCCACCACCGGGCTGCTGCGCACCATGGAGGCGCGCGGCTATCTGGTGCTGGATCGTGGCACGCGGTGCTATTTTCCCTCCGAGCGGCTCGCCCATCTGGCGGGGTGGATCCCCGGAGCGCAGTTCGAGAGCGGGCCTGTGGCCTCGGCGATGCGTGGGCTGCGGCAGGCGACGGGCGAGCTGATCGTGCTGGCGGCGGATGATGATCTGCAGGTGGATTATGTCGCCGCGTTGCGCTCCACCCACGGCATCCAGTTATGGACGCCGCCGGGCACGCGGCTGCCGTCGGTCAATCTCGGACTTGGCTGGCTGTTTCTGGCGCGTCGCGGGGTGAGCGGGGCGGAGGCGCTGGCGCGCAGCGTGGCGGCGGGGCTGGTGGCGGCGGGCAAGCTCGACGCGGCGTTTGTGGCCGATCGCATCGCCGGCTGTGTGGGCCAGCGGATTCTGGTGACCGATGCGCGCGCCTATCCGCAGGGGATGCATCCCGGCCATCCCGGTGGTGGCATGATCTGGGGGCTGATCGACGGGCCGCCGGGGCATCGGACGTTGGGGCTGGGCATTGGCGGGCCGGCGGACCGGCTGGCGGCCAATCGGGATCGTTACGTGGAGGCGCTGGCCGGCGCGTTGGATGCGATTTCGGTGGAGTCCTCGGCGGTGCCGCTGCCATAGCGTTTGCCGCCATAGCGCCGGCCCATCGCGAAGACGGCGATGGCGCCGATGAACATGGGGACCGCGAACACGTAGAACACGCTCGCCACGCTCCAGTGGAATTTGAACAGGATGCCGGCGACGGACGGGGCGATGATGGCGCCGATGCGCCCGATCCCCAGGCCCCAGCCAAGGCCGGTGGCGCGCAGCGAGACCGGGTAGAAATAGATCGCCAGCGCATTGGCGCATTTCTGGATGCCGCTGACGCAGAAGCCCATGCAGAAGCCCACGGCGACCATCAGGCCGCGCGCCTCGGCCTCGGCCCCGCCAATGCCGCCGACGAACAGGCAGCCGGCGAGGAACAGGCCGGTGAGCACGGGATAGGCGCCGAAGCGGTCCATCAGCGGGCCCATGGTGAGGGCGGCGAGCAGGCCGCCGGAGAGCGCGGTGGAGGTGCCGGCGATGGCCTCGTTCTGGCTCCAGCCGATATCCTGGAAGATGGTGGGCAGCCAGTTCTGGACGAAATAGAGCACCCCGAGATTCATGAACAGGCATGTCCAGAACATCAGGGTTCCGAAGCCGCGGCCGCCCTCGAACAGCCTGGTGATCGCCGCCCCCGCGCTGGTGCCGGGGGAGCTGGTGATGCGGGCGATGCCGGAGGGGTCGAAGCCGGGCGTGATGCGGTTGAGCAACGCGCGGATGCTGGGCTGCGGGCGGTTGGTGCGGATTTGATATTCCACTGATTCCGGCAGCCATATCCACAGGATGACGGCATGGATCAGCGGCAGCGCGCCGCCGACCAGCAGCACCGCCTGCCAGCCATGGGCGCTCAGCAACCAGATCGAGACGGCACCGGCGGAGACCTGGCCGAGGGTGAGGCCGCAATACATCCAGGTGATGAAGCTGGAGCGCAGGCGGCGCGGGGCGAATTCGCCGCACATCGCAACGGCGGGCGGGATGGCGCCGCCGAGGCCGATGCCGGTGAGCAGGCGGTAGGCCATCAGCTCATAGGGGCCGGTGGCGGTGGCGGTGGCGATGGTGAGAAGTCCGAAGCTGGCGACACAGGCGATGCAGACACGCTTCGGGCCGAGGCGGCCGGCGAGCGGGGAGATGACGAGATAGCCGATCATCAGCCCGACCAGGGCGGAGGAGAACATGTAGCCCAGCAGGTCCGGCGGGATGTGCCAGAGTTTGGTGAGCTGGGGCGCGACAAAGCCGATTGCCTGGGTGTCGAAACCATCCACCGCCAGCACGGTGCCGCACAGGATGGCGACCAGGATCGGCAGGCCGCGCACACGGCTGGCATCGATGACGGCATCCGCCTCGATTGGCTCCGTTCCAGTGCTGTTCGTCATGCTTCCCCCGGCGTGATTGTTTTGGAAATTGTTCGCTCATGCGGCGAACTTGTCCAGTGGTGGCGCGGCGGTTGGGCGGGATGGCCGATGCTGCAATGCGAAACGCCCTCCGCCAGCATCTCTGCTGACGGAGGGCGCTTGACGTTTCCTCCGAACCGTCGGTCCGCTGCTTCTTGTTGGTTTTATGCGAACACCGCAGTCTTACTCCGCCGCTTCGGCAATGACCATCCCTTTTTGCGCAACATACTTGCGTAGTTCAGGCATGACCTCCTCGGCGAGCAGGGTCAGGTTTTCCTTGGTCTCTTCACGCGACAGGGTGCCGGCCTGGGCCATGGCGAGCAGATGGCCGAAGCCGTGCACGGCCTCGCTGAAATCGATGATCTGATCGACCACCTGGCGGGGCGTGCCGCAGAACATGATGCCGGCATCGATCAGGTCCTGCACCGAGCCTTTCGAGTTTGACACGGCGCGGCCATCACGCGTGAAGGTGCGTGCCTTCGGCTTGCCGCCGGCGCGCATCAGCTCGACATTGGCTTCGACGCTGAAATAGCCGGGCGGGTTGGCGAACGGGGCGTGCACGACGCCCGAGGTGCGCGGGTAGGAGGCGATCACTTCCGCGCGATCACGCGCCTTGGCCTCGGTGGGGGCGACGGAGACCAGACCGAGATAGGCGAAGCGGTCGATCGGCGGTTTGCCCCAGCCGAGCTCTTCCCAGGTGTCGATATAGGCCTTGTTGACGCCGGCGGTGGCGTAGCCGGTGCCCATGGTGGCCATCACGTGGCGGCGGCGGGCGATCTGGCGGGCGTTCGACGGCGAGGAGGTGGTGATCCAGGCCGGCGGATGGGCCTGCTGCCAGGGGCGCGGCCAGACATTGACGTGACGATAGTGGAAATATTCGCCTTCCCAGTTGAACGGCGCATCATGCGTGGTAAGCGCCTTGATGATGAGATCATGGGCTTCCCAGAAGCGATCCATCAGGACCACCGGGTTCTCGTTGGCGACCGGAAGTTCGTAGGGCACGCCTTTGACGAAGCCCATCT
>CAIVDX010000283.1 GCA_903904805.1 uncultured Rhodospirillales bacterium | reverse complement strand
CCGACCACATTGTTCGCCAGCGTGACTCGGGTGGCCTCAAGCTGGAACTGGGCGACCTCCTCCTGTGCGAGGGCGGATTCGTAGGCGCGGCGGTTGGCGCCGAACACGTCGACCACATAGGAGATGCCGAGCTGGCCGGAGAACAGCGTGTAGTACGGGTTGCCCGAGGCCGACGCGGGCGAGACCGAGCCGGTGGCCGTCAGGTTGCGCGAGGCGCCGAGGCCTGCGGAGAGCGTGGGGAAGAAATAGCCGATCTGCGAATTGGCCATCGCCGAGGCCTGACGCAGTGAGGCCTGGGAGGCCTCCAGAGTCGGGTTGGCGGCGAGCGCCTGCTCGACCATCGCGGTGAGGGCCGGCGAGCCGAACGATTCCCACCATTTCTCGTTCAGCACCGTGTCGGCGCTGAAGCTTTGGGCACCGCCGGTGGGCGCCTTGACCGCGGCGATCGGTTTTTGCGGTGCCTCCGGCCCATAATCGGCGGCGGTGGGTTTGGCCGGACGCTCGAAATCCGGCCCGACGGCGCAGCCGGCGAGCAGGACAGCGAGGCAGCTGGTGCGGAGCAGGGTGGTTCTCATTCCGCGCGCTCCTCAGCCAGGGCCGCTGCGACGATGGCGCCGCGCTTGGAGAACATGTCGATCAGCACGGGCAGCACGATCAGGATGAGCACCGGGGCGAGCAGGATGCCGCCGACCACCACCAGGGCGAGGGGCTTTTGCACCTGGCTGCCGATGCCGTTCGAGAAGGCCGCCGGCAGCAGGCCCACGCAGGCCACGATGCAGGTCATCGCCACCGGGCGCATCTGCGTTTCGCAGGTCCGCACAATTGCGATCCCGCGCTCCAGCCCGGCCTCGATGACGGTGTTGTAGTAGGTCAGCACGATGATCCCATCCATCGCGGCGATGCCCATCAGCGCGATGAAGCCGATGGCGGCCGACACGCTGAACGGTGTGCCGGAGGCCACCAGAGCGAGGATGCCACCTACCATCGCCATCGGGATCACGCTGGCCGCCAGCAGCATGTCGGTGACCGAGCTGAAATTGAAATAGAGCAGCAGGCAGATCAGCACCACGGCGATGGGCACGACGATCGACAGGCGCTTGATCGCGTCCTGCAGATTGCCGAACTCGCCCACCCATTCCGTGCGGTAGCCGCCTGGCAATACCACCTTCTCGGCGACCTGCTTCTGCGCATCGAGCACGGTGCTGCCGAGGTCACGGCCACGCACCGAGAATTTGATCGGCAGATAGCGCTTCTGACCCTCACGATAGATGAAGGAGGCGCCCGAGGTGAGCGAGACCGAGGCCACGTCGCCCAGCGGCACCATCATGGTGCCGCCATTCGGGCTGGTCGCGCCGATGGGGATGCGACGCAGCGCCTCCAGGCTTTGGCGATCCTCCGGGCGCAGGCGGACGATGATCGGGAAATTGCGATCCGCGCCGCGCTCATAGAGGTTGCCGGCCTGGGTGCCGCCGGTGGCAGCCGCGATGGTGTTGTTGATGTCGCCGGGCTGCAGCCCGTAGCGGGCGGCCTTGGCGCGGTCGATCTCGATCTGCACGGTGGGCTGGCCGAGTGTGCGCAGCACGCCCAGATCGGCGATGCCGGGGATGTTGTTCATCACATCGGCGATCTTGGCCGCGGTGGCTTCCAGCGTCAGCAGGTCGTCGCCGTACAGTTTGACCGAGTTCTCGCCCTTCACGCCGGAGGCGGCCTCCTCCACGTTGTCCTCGATGGTCTGGGAGAAGCTGAATTCCACGCCGGGGAATTTCTCGTCGAACTCGGCCTTGAGCTCCTCGGTCAGCTTTTCCTTGGTCAGACCAGGCGTCCATTGGTCGAACGGCTTGAGCGGGACGAAGAACTCGGCGTTGAAGAAACCGGTTGCGTCGGTACCGTCATCAGGGCGGCCATGCTGCGATACCACCGTGACCACTTCGGGATGCTTGAGCATGATCGCCCGGACCGTGTTGACGGTGTCGTCGCCGGCTTCGAGCGAGATCGCGGTTGGCATGGTCGCGCGGATCCAGAAATTGCCCTCCTCCAGCTTGGGCAGGAATTCCAGGCCGAGCGTGCGCCCGCCGAGCACGGCGACGATGGCGAGCACGATCGCCATGCCGCACACCAGGGTGCGGTTGGCCAGCGCGAAACGCGCCGCCGGCGTGTAGATGTGGTGCAGCCAGCGGACGATCAGCGTGTCCTTTTCCTCGACGCCGTCGCTCAGCATCATCGCGCTGAGCGCCGGGGCGATGGTGAAGGTGGCGATCAGGCCGCCGGCCAGCGCGTAGGCGTAGGTCTTGGCCATCGGTCCGAAGATGTGGCCTTCCACGCCGGTGAGGGTGAACAGCGGCAGGAAGGCGGCGATGATGATCGCGGCGGAGAAGAAGATGCCGCGGCTGACTTCGACACCGGCCATCGCGATCACCTGATAGCTGCCGCGGAAGCCCATCGTGGCCTGGTTCTGCGAGGCCTCCGATGCGTTCTTGAAGCGTAGCTCCTTGGGCTGCGACAATCGCCGGAAGATGTTTTCCACCATGATGACGGTGGCGTCCACCACCAGCCCGAAATCGATCGCGCCGACCGAGAGCAGGTTCGCACTCTCGCCGCGCGCGACCATCACCGCGATGGCGAAGCACAAGGCGAAGGGAATCGTCATCGAGGTGATGAAGGCGGTTTTCAGATCGCCCAGGAAGATCCACTGGATCAGGAAGATCAGGATGATGCCTTCCACCATGTTGTGCAGCACGGTGTGGGTGGTGATGGCGATCAGCTGCGAGCGGTCATAATAGGGTTCGATGCGCACGCCGGGCGGCAGCACATTGTCGTTGGTGATGCGCTCGACCTCTTTCTGCACGCCCATGATGGTGGGTGTGCTTTCCGCGCCGCGCCGCATCAGCACGATGCCCTCGACGATGTCGTTGTCTGCGTCGCGCCCGGCGATGCCCAGGCGCGGCAGGTTCGACACCTTGATCTCGGCGACATCGCCCATCAGGATCGGGGTGCCGTTGGTGGCCGTGATCATGGTGTTGCGCAGCGTGTCGAGATCCTGGATCAGGCCGACGCCGCGCACGATGGCTGCCTGCTCGCCGAAATTGATGGTCTGGCCACCGACATTCAGGTTCGAGTTGTTCAGCACATTCATGATCTGCTGCAGCGTGACACCGCGATCGAGCAGCTTGGCCTGGTCGACGGTAACCTCGTAGGATTTGGTCTTGCCGCCCCAGCCATTGACGTCGATCACGCCGGGCACGGCCTTGAAGCGGCGCTCCAGCACCCAGTCCTGGATGGTTTTCAGGTCGAGAACGGAATAGCCGGGCGGGCCTTTCACCTGATAGCGGAAAATCTCGCCGATCGGGCTGGTGGGCGAGATCTGCGGCTGCGCGCCGTTGGGCAGGCCGTTCACCTGCGTCAATCGGTTGATGACGCGCTGCTGGGCTTCCTCGTAGGTGAAATCATAGGTGAACTGGATTTTGATGTCGGACAGGCCGAACAGGGAGATCGAGCGGATCGCCTTGATGTAGGGAATGCCCGCCATCTGGATCTCGATGGGGATGGTGACGTAGCGCTCCATCTCCTCGGCCGAGCTGCCGGGCACCTGGGTGATGATTTCCACCAACGGCGGCACCGGATCGGGATAGGCCTCGATGTTGAGATTGAGGAAGCCGGCGACGCCGACGGTGAGCATGGTGATGATCAGCAGCACCATGATGAATGGTTGCCGCAGAGCGAAATAGATGACGCCGTTCATGGTGGGGTCCGCCGCTCAGTTCGGATCAACGGCGCGGTCGATAAACACCGCGCCGGAGGTCACCACGCTGTCGGTTGGCTTCAACCCATCCAGCACTTCCAGCATGCCATCCTGCAGACGGCCATATTTGATCTGGCGCAGCGCGAGGGTTTTGTTGGCAGGATTGGCCGCCCAGACATGCGCGCTGTCGCCTTCATAGACCACCGCTTTTTCGGGCACGCCCGGGCTTTGCCGGCCGGCTCCGGTGACGATGGAGAAATTCGCGAACATCTGCGGCTTGAGGGCGCCGTCGGTGTTGTCGACCTCGGCGCGCACCGGCAGACGCCGGATATTGGGATCGATCATCGCCGAGACATAGGTGACCTTCGCCTTGAAGACGCGGCCGGGATAGGCGAGCACGCGGACCTCGGCCTCGTCGCCGACATGCACGCTCGGTGCGTCTTCCTCGCGCACATTGGCGATCAGCCAGACGCTGGACAGGTCACCAATGGTGAAGACCGGGGTGGAGCCGCCGGAGGAGGCGGAGACGATGTTCTGCCCCGGGCCAATCTGGCGCGAGATGACGGTTCCGCCGATCGGCGCGGGCACGATTGTTTCGCCATCGAAGGTGCCGTTGCTGGGGGAGGCCTCCATCGCCGCGATCTGCTCCGGCGTGCGGCCAAGGATGCGCAGGCGGTTGCGCACCGCGGCCAGCGCGATCTGCGCGGAAGCGTCGCCGCCTTGGGCGGTGGCGAGATCGAGCTGCGCCTGTTGCCAATCCTTCAGCGCGCCGCCCTGGGCAAGAAACAGATCATGCGCGCGCTTTTCGGCGGTGACCGCGAGGCGCAGCTGGGCCTTGGCGGTGTTGGACGTGGCGATCGCGCTGGTGAGGTCGTTCTGCGCCTGCACGAATTCGCTGGCGGCGATGGCGAACAGGGGGTCACCCTTCTTCACCACGTCGCCGGGCTTGGCGATCAGCCGGGTGACCAGGCCGGAGAAGGGCGAGTAGACGGGCGTGGTGTGGTCGTCGTTGCTGGCAATCACGCCATCGGTGCGCTGGGTGGGCGCGAACGTCATCAGCTTGACGGGCGCGATTTTGAAACCGGCCCATTGGCCCTCGGTCGGCTTGAAGCTGTCGGTGGGCTGCGCCGCGGCGGCCTGTTCGGCCTCTTTCGGCTTGGCGCCGAACAGATAGTCGCTCACCTGGCTGAGCCCGACCACGGCAGCGACGCCGGCGGCGGCCACCAGGACGATGCCGATCTGCAGGGCACGGGGCAGTTTGCGCGCGGGCGGCGGCGGTGAGCTGGCGTTCTCGGTGTTCATCGTGATCTATCTCCGCATCGCGCCCGACGGCGCCGCAAGCTGGAAGCCAAGCCCGGGGAAGCAAAACTCAGGCCCCTGCGAGGCGACATGGACTGTCGCCGCAGCCGGGGTCAAGTGGTGCGGCGGAACCGGCCATTCGTCAGACATAAAGCGAGCATAAAGACCCTTGCCACTGCCGGGTTTGAGAACAATTGATAACGAATTCGATATAGATGAAAAATTAACGGTATTAGGGTGCCGGTTCGGCTGTATGGCAGGTGTTTCAATATCGAAAATATTACCGGCGTGGCGGGAGGGGGGTGTGGGTGAAACTGTGCGGTGTCGTAACACCATCATCATCTCCGATCCGGCAGTCGGCCGCTGATCCGCGCCATGTGCGGCCAGGGCCCTAAGTCAGCGGGCCGAAGCGCCTGTCGGCGGCGCGGCTCCGGGGCGTGGTGTCATCAAGCGGTCATCACCGCTCACGACGCCGTGAGCTATGGGGTTGGCGCGTCTGCGGCAAGCCCCGAAATCTATAAAAATCACATGATTTTGCGGCGATTGTGCGAAATTTGGGCGGTCTGATCGAAAACAGAGCGGGCGTCGCCCAATATTTGTGTGCTTCCTGCGTGCGACCGGGATGGCGCTGCGTTGGCGCTTGTCGCCCGGCCTTGTCGCCCGGCCTTATTGCCAGGCCCTGGCGCCCGGCCCGGGTGCCAATTCTGCGCGCCCTTTCTTCGCGCCCTTTCTTCGCGCCCTTTCTTCGCGCCAGTCCTTCGCGCCAGTCCTTCGCGACGCTCCGTCGCGCGGGCGCGGTTGCCGCTGGTCCGGCTGCCACTGGCCTTCGCGGCACGCCCGTCCTATTCACCGCGCATGTCCGATGCTGATCTTCTGGCTCTGTCCGTCCGTCTTGCCCGCGCTGCCGGGGAGGCGATCCTGGCTGTGCGCGTCGCCGGGTTCGATGTGCTCGCCAAGGACGACACCAGCCCCGTCACCGCGGCCGACCATGCCGCCGAGGCGGTGATCCTGGCCGGTTTGCGCGCGGCCACGCCGGAGATCCCGGTGATCGCCGAGGAGGAGATGGCGGCCGGGCGCGAGCCCGATACCGATCAGGAGTTCTGGCTGATCGATCCGCTGGATGGCACCCGCGAGTTCGCCATGGGCAGCGACGAATTCACCGTCAATGTCGGGCTGGTGCGCGGCGGGCGGCCGGTGCTGGGCGCGACCTATGTGCCGGGCAGCGACGAGATGTTCTCCGGCATTGTCGGTGTGGGCGCGTGGAAGCAGGACGCGGCGGGTCATCGGGCGATCGCCACGCGCGCGGTGCCGGCGGCCGGGGCGGTGGTGCTGGGCTCACGCCATCATGGCTCGGACACGCGGATGGAGGCGTGGCTGGCCGGGCGGCATGTGGCCGACGTGGTGAATATGGGCTCGGCGCTGAAATTCCTGCGCCTGGCGGAGGGGGCGGCGGATTGGTATCCGCGCTTTGGCCGCACCATGGAATGGGACACCGCGGCACCCCAGGCCGTGCTGGAGGCCGCCGGCGGTGCGGTGCTGTGTGCCGATGGCAGCGCGCTCGGCTACGGCAAGCCGGGATGGGACAATCCGTCGTTCTTCTGTTTCGGTCGCATCGGGGATCGGTGAGCGCGCCCGCGCCCGTCGTTACCGAACGTCTCGCGCCCGATGCCGCCGGGCTGGCGCGGGCCACCGCGCTGCTGCGTGCGGGGGGCCTGGTCGCCTTCGCCACCGAGACGGTCTACGGGCTGGGCGCGGATGCCACCAACGAGCAGGCGGTGGCGCGCATTTTCGCGGCCAAGGGGCGGCCGCATTTCAACCCGCTGATCTGCCATTATCCGGATGAACAGGCCGCCTGGGCGGATGTCGAACCGGGGGAGCTTGGCCGCGCGCTGGCGGCCGCGTTCTGGCCAGGGCCGCTGACGATGGTGCTGCCGCGCCGGGCGGCGAGCCGGGTGGCGCTGCTTGCCGGGGCCGGGCTGGACACGCTGGCGGTGCGGGTGCCCGACCATGGCATCGCGCGGGCGCTGGCCGCCGGGCTCGGTCGGCCGATCGCCGCCCCCTCGGCCAATCGGTCCGGCGCGGTGAGCCCCACCGAGGCGGCGCATGTGCTGGCCGGGCTGGATGGGCGGATCGATGCCATCATCGAGTCCGGGCCCTGCCGCGTGGGGGTGGAATCGACCGTGCTCGACCTTGCCGCCGGCCATCCGGCGCTGCTGCGGCCGGGCGGGGTGTCGGTGGAGGCGATCGAAGCGCTGGTCGGGCCGGTGGGGCGCGGCGTGTCGCTGGCCGCGGCGGAGGCCGCGCGGAGCCTGCGCTCGCCGGGGCTGATGGTGTCGCATTATGCACCGCGCCTGCCGGTGCGGCTGAACGCGACCTTGGTGGCGCCCAACGAGGCGCTGCTGGCGTTCGGTCCTCCGCTGGAGGGGGCGGGGCTGACCTGGCAGCTGAGCGAGAATGGCAATGTGTCGGAGGCGGCGGCGCGGCTGTTCTCCGGCCTGCGGGCGCTCGATGCGCGCGGGCTGGCGGCGGGGCTTGTCGGCATTGCGGTGATGGCGGTGCCGCAGGAGGGGCTGGGGCTGGCGATCAATGATCGGCTGCAGCGCGCCGCAGCGCCGCGTCCGGCTGGCCAGGCGCACCTGTCCGATCTGGAAGCGCAAGGCTAGGATGCGGTCATGTCAAGTCCGCTGATCGGATCGCAGCTCGACCGCTATATGTTCCGCCAGTTGCTGATCGCGCTGGTGGCGGTGACGGGTGGCCTGGTGGCGCTGATCTGGCTGACCCAGTCGCTGCGCTTTGTCGAGCTGGTGGTCAATCGCGGGCTCAGCCTGCGGGTGTTCCTCGGCCTCACCGGGCTGCTGGTGCCGAGCTTCGTGG
>CAIVDX010000282.1 GCA_903904805.1 uncultured Rhodospirillales bacterium | reverse complement strand
TGGCCGCCATCGCTCTGGCCGCGATCATGATCTTCTGGCTCAAGCAATGAGTCCTGACCCTAGAGAAGCAGCGTGGTCGTGCATCTGCTGGCGCCTTGCTGGGTTGGAGCCGGCCCGGCCGCACAACCGCGCGCAAGCGGAACGTCTCCAGTCTACCTGCCTATACCAGCACTCCACGCAGCGAATCCACCCCATCCACGAACGGATGAAGAAAGCTCCGCCCCCTCAATGCACCAGCGCCGGCAGCATCTCGTGCTGGATGATCGCCGCCAGCGCCACGCCGAAGCCGTCGGCCACGCCCATCGGCGTGCCGTCCGCCCCGTGAATGGCGAACGCCCGCGCGCCCTGCACCGTCACCGGCTTGATGTAGGCGATCTGCGACACGCCCAGCTGTGCCAACTGCAGCGCCGACATGTTGTGCGGGTCTATCCGCTCGATCCGCGGGGCGTCGTGTGTCTGGATGGTCTCGGTCATGGTCCTGCTCCTGGCCCGCGCGGCTCCGGTTGGACACCGCCAGGTCGTTGCTGTCGCCGCCGGACAATTCCGCGCGGCGGTGGTGTTTAATCCTCGGTCGTCAGCCCATGCAGCCGGCTCGGCGCACGGTCTCCACCAAGATTGGGCTTGGTGATCTCGATGGTGCGCACCTTCGGCTCAGGCATCGGCTTGGCCAGGTCGATATGCAGCAGGCCGTTATCCAGCCAGGCGCCGCGCACCTCGATCCCCTCGGCCATCACGAAGGCGCGCTGGAACTGCCGCGCGGCGATGCCCCGATGCAGGAACACGCGCCCGGCAAGATCATCAGTCTGCCGGCCGCGGATCACCAGTTGGTTGTCCTCCTGGGTGATCTGCAGATCGTCCATGGTGAAGCCCGCCACCGCGAGACTGATGCGCAAACCGGTCGGCCCGGTCTGTTCGATATTGTAGGGCGGATAGCCATCTGATGACGTCTTGGTTGCGCGCTCCAGCATCTGCTCCAGATGATCGAAGCCGAGAAACAGCGGCGAGGTGAAAACGCGGGTGTTCATAGCCAAAGCCCCCTCTATGCTTGGTCGCCGCGCGATAAGACTGTGCCGTTCCGCTCCCTCACCCCGCCACCCAAAAAGCATGATGCCGTGGGGGGCCGGGTGGGGGAGCGGAACGGCACAGACTTGTCGCGCAGCGATCGCGCGATAGTCAGCGAAGCGCGGGAACCCAAAGGCATTCCCGACACAACCGATATTGGCAGACCAGATGCCCGCCGCAAGCCCCATCGCACGGGCGCGTGATCGTTGATCCCGCCGCCCCACCTCGCTACATCCGTGCGATGACCGAGACCCTCGACGAGCTGCTGGACATCCTGATCGCCCCGCACGCCACGCTGCGCGCCAAGGCCCGCCCGGTGGGCCCGGCCGACGATGATGTTGTGCGCGCCCTGCTGCCCCGCATGTTCACCACCATGTATAAGGCGCCGGGCATCGGGCTCGCCGCCCCGCAGGTCGGCCACTCGCTGCGCGTTGCCGTTGTCGATCTGATGCCCGACGACAAGCCCGTGCCGATCGCCATGATCAACCCCGAAATCATCCGCCAGTCCACCGATCTCGCCACCCGCGAGGAAGGCTGCCTCTCTCTGCCCGGCCAATATGCCGACGTCACCCGCCCCGCGGTCATCCGCGTCCGCTACCACACCCCATCGGGCGAGCGCGCCGAGCTCGATGCCGACGGCCTGCTCGGCGCCTGCATCCAGCACGAGATCGACCATCTGAACGGCGTGCTCTTCGTCGATCACATCAGCATCCTCAAGCGCAACATGCTGATGCGCCGCCTGGCCAAAGACCAAAAAGCCAAGCGCCAATAAGCCCCCGTCAAGACCCGAGGGATTCCAGATCCACAGTCGTCGATGGAGCCCATGAAAAATTTTCAAAAGTTTTTTGCTTCTTTATTGAAAAAAAGAAGAAAAAAACTTCTCCTTGTTTGGGGCCGGCAGCGCCCAATCACTGTGGCCCTGTAATTCATGCGAATTGCATTTATGGGCAGTCCTGAATTCTCCGTGCCAGCACTGCGGGCGCTGTACAAGGCCGGGCATGAGATCGCCGCCGTCTATTGTCAGCCGCCGCGGCCCGCCGGGCGGGGCCAGGCCGTCCGGCGTTGCCCCGTGCACGAGGCCGCCGACGCGCTCGGGCTGACGGTGCGCACCCCCGCCCGTGTGCGCAAGGACACCGCCGAACACGAGGCCTTCGCCGCGCTCAATCTCGATGTCGCCGTCGTCGCCGCCTACGGGCTGATCCTGCCGGCGGCGATGCTCAACGCCCCGCGGCGCGGCTGCCTGAACATCCATGCCAGCCTGCTGCCACGCTGGCGCGGGGCCGCCCCCATCCAGGCCGCCATCCTCGCCGGCGACGCCGAAAGCGGTGTGACCATCATGCAGATGGACGAAGGCCTCGACACCGGCCCGATGCTGCTGCGCGAGGCCGTGGCACTGGATGCCACCACCACCGCCCCCTGGCTGCACGATGCCCTCTCGGCGATCGGCGAACGCCTCATCCTGCGCGCCCTCGCCGAAGAGCCGCACCCCATGCCGCAGCCCGAACAGGGCGCCACCTACGCCGCCAAACTGGGCCGCGAGGATGGCAGGCTCGACTGGACCCAACCCGCCACCGCGCTCGACCGCCGCATCCGCGCGCTCAACCCATGGCCAGGCACCTTCACCGGGCTCGACGGCGCCCTGCTGAAAATCCTCGCCGCCACCCCCGACCCAACCCCGACCACAGCCGCACCTGGCACCGTGCTCACTGGCTCCACCGGCCTGCGCGTCGCCACCGGTGCGGGCAGCCTCACCATCACCCAGCTCCAGCTCGCCGGCCGCGCCCCCCAGCACGCCGACGCCTACCTGCGCGGCCGCCCCATCCCGCCCCACACGATCCTGGGCGCCACAGGTGTCTGACCAGCCCACCCAGCCCCCACCCTCGCAAAGATGGGCCCTGCGCATCGAATATGACGGCACCGGCTTTGTCGGCTGGCAATCGCAGGCCACCGGCCTGTCGGTGCAGTCAGTACTCGAGGCCGCGGCCGCGCGCCTGAATCAGGGCGTGCGTGTGGTCGCCACGACCGCCGGCCGCACGGATTCGGGCGTGCACGCCTCCGGCCAGGTCGCCCATATGGACCTGCCCGCCCACTATACCGGCCCGCGCATCCGCGACGCGCTGAACTATCACATGAAGCCGCACCCGGTGGCCGTGCTGCAGGCCGCCGCGGTGCCCGACGACTTCTCCGCCCGTTTCTCCGCCATCGCCCGCTATTACCGCTACAGCATCCTCAACCGCCCCGCCCGCGCCGCCCTGCTGCGCGACCGCGCCTGGCATATCCCGCTGGAGCTTGACACCGAGGCGATGCAGCAGGCCGCGAACCTGCTGCTCGGCCGGCACGACTTCACCTCCTTCCGCGCCAGCGCCTGCCAGGCCAAATCCCCCATCCGCACGCTGGATCGCCTGGAGGTTCGACGGCAGGGCGAACTGATCACCATCGAGGCCGCCGCCCGCAGCTTCCTGCACCACCAGGTCCGCAACATGGTCGGCACGCTGAAGCTGGTCGGCGAAGGCACCTGGTCGCTAGGCCGCGTCGCCGACGCCCTTGCCGCGAAAAACCGCGCCGCCGCAGGGCCGACAGCACCGCCGGAGGGGCTGTGCCTCATCGGCGTGGGCTACGATCCGGATCCGTTTCGGTAGGGACGACGCGGCAGCCTCACAAAGCGGCCGTCGCCACCCCCATCGCCTCCGCCGCCGCCAACAAACGCCGATCCAGCAAGCACAAGCTCGCCCCATGGTCCGCGCAGACCGCCAGATGCAGCGCATCCCCCATTGTCGTGTAAGGACAGCCAGGTCTGCACGCGCTCGGTATCTGCCTCGCGGGTCAGCGCGCAGACCAGGATCGAGGTGTCGAGATCGATGATCAGGAGCGCTCCTCGTCGCGCAGCCGGCGCATGAAATCCCCCGCGATGCGCTAGAACCGCTCCACCACACCGCCAGCGAGCCCGCCATGCCCACCACCATCGCCTCGACAAACATCGCCCTCGTCACCGGAGCCTCCGCCGGCATCGGCGCCGTCTATGCCGACCGACTGGCCCGGCGCGGCCATGATCTCATCCTGGTCTCGCGCGATGACGCCCGCATGCAAGCGCTCGCCACCAGGCTGCGCGCGCAAACCGGCCGCGCCGTCGAGGTGGTCCCCACCGACCTCACCGATCGCGACGCCCGCGCCCCCATCGAGGCCCGTCTGCGCGACGATCCCGCCATCACCATGCTGGTCAACAATGCCGGCATCGCCCGGGTCGGCCCCACCGTGGGTGCGGATGCCGACGCGCTCGAAGCGATGGTCCAGCTCAACACCATCGCCTCGCTGCGCCTGGCGGTGGCCGCCATCACCGCCTTCGCCGCGCGCAACCGCGGCACGCTGATCAACGTCGCCTCGATCATCGCGCTGGAGCCAGAGCGCCTGAACGCCACATACAGCGGCACCAAGACCTTCCTGCTCAATCTCACCCTCTCGCTGCACAACGAACTCGCCCAAACCCAAGGCGAGGGAACACATGTCCGCGTCCAGGCCGTGTTGCCCGGCGCCACCCGCACCGAACTCTGGGCGAAAGTCGGCGTCGATGTCGACACGCTCCCCGCCGACCGCGTGATGAGCGCGGAGGACGTGGTGGATGCGGCCCTGGCTGGCCTCGATCTGGGCGAGGTCGTCACCATCCCGTCCCTGCCCGACCAGGCGGACTGGGACGCCTACAACACCGCCCGACGCGCCTTGGCGCCCAAGCTCTCGCGCAATGTTCCCGCCGCGCGCTACCGTCGTACGGATTGAACCGCCCCGGAATCGTCACCAATCAGAATCGTCACCAATCAGAATCGTCACCAGTCCGAATCGTCACCAATCAGAAGCGTCACCAATCCGCACCCGCCACACCCGCAGGCCAGCATGACCGACCAGCCCGAACCCACCATCGTCACCCGCCGCATCGCCGCGCCGCGGTCGCTGGTCTTTGACGCCTGGACAAGTGCCGAGAAGATCAGGCGCTGGTTCGCGCCACGGCCGCTGACCATGCCGGAAGCCGTGGTGGAGTTCGTGCCAGGTGGGCGCTTCGAGCTCTGCATGCGCACACCAGACGGCCAGCTCTTCCCCGCGCGCGGTCATTTCGGCGCCATCGTCGCGCCCGAGCGGCTGGAATTCACCCTGATCCCGCAAAGCCCCGGCGGCCAGCCCCTGTTCACCGCCCGCACCATCGTCACCTTCGACGAGCAGCACGGCGCGACGAGCCTGAGCGCGCGGCAGGAGTACGAGATTCACACCCCCGCCGCCCTGCTCCACACACAGGGCGCCCGGCAGGGCTGGAGCGGCACGCTCGACAACCTCGAGCGCGAAGTCGCCGCCCAGCTACCCGGCTAGAGCGTGACCAAGTGGCCTGGAATCGGTGTTCACGCTCTGGGCTTTTATTGTGACGAGTACATTGACCGGATCATGCGAAGACCATGATCCGATGGTGCTCTAGCCCTTCGTCGGCGCCGGCTCGATCTCGTCCAGCCGCGCATAGCGATAGACGATCACCGAGGCCGCCCAAGCCAGGATGAACAGCGCGATGATGGCAAAGCCCAGCGCGTTGAAATGCGCATTCAGCGCGCCAATGCCATCCCAGAATCCGCCGGACAGGCCAAGCTGGTCGCCGATCAGCCCGAGCCCCTCGATGCCGCCGATCAGCAGCGCCACCGCGACCGACACCGCGGTGATCACCAGATTATAATAGAGCTTTCGGACGGGCTTGATGAACGCCCAGTTATAGGCGCCCAGCATCAGCACCCCGTCGGTGCTGTCGATCAACGACATGCCCGCGGCAAACAAAGCCGGGAACACCATGATCGACCAGATCGACATCCCCTGCGCCGCCTGCGTAGCCGAAATCCCGAGCAGCGCCACCTCGGTGGCGGTGTCGAACCCCAGCCCGAACAGCAGACCCAACGGCAGCATGTGCCAGCTGCGTGTCACCAGCCGGAACACCGGGCGGAACAGCCGGGCGAGCAGCCCGCGGCTGTTCAGCAGCAGATCGAAATCCTCCTCCGCCACGCTGCCGCCGCGCCGCACGACGCGGAAGGCGCGCCAGACGCCCACCAGGATCGCCAGATTCATCGCCGCGATCAGCAGCAGGAACAGGGTGGACACCACCGTGCCAACCACCCCGCCCACCGATCTGAAGCCATCGAAATGCGCCGCCAGGAACGTGGCGCCGGCGGCGATCGCGGCCGTGGCGGCGATCACCACCGAGGAATGACCCAGCGCGAAGAACAGCCCCACCCCGATCGGCCGCTGGCCCGCCTGCATCAGTTTGCGCGTCACATTGTCGATGGCGGCGATATGGTCGGCATCCACCGCATGGCGCAGCCCGAACCCATAGGCCAGCAGTGCCGTGCCCAGCAGCACCGGCTGGTGGCGGAACAGCACCAGCGCCCACACCCAGGCCGCGATATTGGCGACGGCGAGGAGCGCGAACAGCCCACGGATGCGTCCGCGCAAATCGCCCGCCTGGTCGTCAAACAGCCGTGTCATCGAGATGGACATTGTTGGCCGTCATGCCAGACCGGGTGGGCCCACGCAAACACCCCCCGAGAGAACAAACCCCCCAGAGTTTGATGCTTCTTTTTGGCAAATAGGAAGCGCTGGTTTGACCCTCAGCAGGCAGCCCCACGACTGTGGAAAATATCCCGCGCGGGCGGCGCAAACGCCGCCGTGAATCCCGTCTTTTGCTGGATGCGCCGATACCAGTCGGCCACCCCAGGCAGATCGCTCCACATATGCGCCAGCGAAAGATCTTCCATCCGCACGATGGTCGGCGAGAGCGAGATATCGGCCAGCGTGAACATCTCCCCGCACACCCAGGGCCCATCGGCCAGCGCCGCCTCCATCCGCAGCAAAGTGGCGCGCAATTTGTCCAGCGCCTCGTCGATCGCCTGCTGGTCGAAGCCCCGCTGCGTCATCTTCTGATAGAAATGCTTGCGCAGCGGCCGGCGCTCGGCGGCGGCGGCGAAACCCTCATCATCCAGATGCGCAAAGCCCTGCACGATGAAGGCGTTGAAGCTGGGCGGGCGGATCGCCGGTGTCGGCACCTCGTCGATGAAGGCCCGCCAGGCCCGCATATGCGCCAGCGCCTTCGGCTCAGCCGGCCGCAGCGCCGGGCTGGGCCGGGTATCCTCCAGATACTCGGTGATGACAGAGGAATCGAGGATCGCCACCCCATCCTCCACCAGGGTCGGCGCCACCCCGTTCGGATTGATCGCCAGATACCAGTCCGACACCTGCTCACCGCGATCCAGCGCGATGTTACGTGAAACGTAGTTGATCCCCTTCTCCGCCAACGCGAAACGCACCTTCTGGCTGCAGGTCGATTGCGGATAGGTCCAGAGTTCCAGCATCGTCGCCTCCCGTTTTTTGCCAATTCTGGCCCCGCCGTGCCAGCACGGCAACCGCCCCTTTGAGCAGGCGGAAGTAACTGGCATACAGGCGCGCAGGACGATCAGGGGGAAACGCATCGTGACGGCGATCGCGCTCGATGTGCGCAATGTCAGCAAGATTTTCGGCGGGCTGAAGGCCGTGGCCGATGTCAGCTTCAGCGTGCCCGCCGGCACGCTCACCGCGGTGATCGGCCCGAACGGCGCCGGCAAGACCACCCTGTTCAACCTGGTCACCAACATCTACCGCGCCGACGAGGGCGACGTGGCCTTCTTCGATGAGAGCATCCTCGGCCTCTCGCCCATGCAGGTCGCCCAGCGCGGCCTGATCCGCACCTTCCAGAGCGCGCGCGTGTTCCCAGGCATGACCGCGCTCGACAACGTGATGTCCGGCGCCAACCTGCATGTGCGCGCCTCCGCCGCCGCCCAGATGATGATGCTGCCCGGCGCCCGGCGCGAGGAGCGCAGCCTGCGCGCCCGCGCCGAAGCCCTGCTCGAACTCGTCGGCCTGTCCGAATTCCGCGACGCGGCGGCCACCGACCTGCCGATGGGCAGCCAGAAGCTGCTCGAAGTGGTTCGCGCCATGATGGCCGAACCCCGCCTGCTGCTGCTCGATGAACCCGCCGCCGGCCTGAATGACAGCGAAACCGCCGAACTCGCCGAACTGCTCCGCGCCATCCGTGACGCCGGCACCACCGTGATGGTGGTCGAACACAACATGGCCCTGGTGATGGGCGTGGCCGACGAGGTGGTGGTGCTCGATGCCGGTGCGGTCGTCACCGTCGGCACGCCCGCGCAGATCCAGTCCGATCCCCGCGTGATCGCCGCCTATGTCGGCGGAGAGGTCTGATGCTTGAGGTCAAACACCTGTCCACCGGCTACGGCACCGGCGATGTCATCCACGACATGAACCTCGCCGTCGGCAAAGGCGAAATCCTCGCCCTGATCGGCGCCAACGGCGCGGGCAAATCCACCCTGGTCGGCTCCATCTCCGGCATCATCCCGGTCCGCACCGGCGAAATCCTGCTCGACGGCGAGCCGCTGCGCAAACTCTCCCCACGCGCCCGCGTGCTCAAGGGCATCGCCCATGTGCCCGAGGGCCGCCAGGTCTTCGCCGGCCTGTCGGTTGCCGAAAATCTCCGCCTCGGCGCCTATGTCGTGCTCTCCGATCTCTCCGCCGCCGACCTCGCCAAACGCATGCAGGAGGTCTGCGAACGCTTCCCCATCCTGCTCGGCCGCATGGACGAACCCGCCGGCAATCTCTCCGGCGGCCAGCAGCAGATGCTCGCCATCGCCCGCGGCCTGATGGCCC
>CAIVDX010000281.1 GCA_903904805.1 uncultured Rhodospirillales bacterium | reverse complement strand
GCAGCAGCGGCCCGGCGCGCTGCGACAGAGCCTGGCGCACACCGGCCTCCGAATAGCCATTCACGGCGGTGGCGATCGGCGACAGCGCCTCGATCACCTGGAACAAATCGGATTTGCCGGAACCGCCCTCGCCAATCAGCAGTGCGTGCGGGCGCCAGCGGATCGCCGCCCCCAGCAGCCCGGCGGAATACAGCCCCATCAGCACCGACGCCTCAGGCGCGCCTTCCTCATCCGCGTCGGACGCGCCGCGCGACCATTCCCATTTCCCGAACAGATGCTCGACCTCTCGCGCCAGCGCCGGCACCGCAGGGGCGCGGGGGCGGGAATCGCGAAATGCGCCGGCCACAGCACATCCCCGGAGATAAACCCCGCCGGCCGCATGGTGTCTGTGGCGACATCGATGACATGCGAGCCCACATGCACCACGATCCGATCGCCTTCGCGCCACACGCCGATATGACGCTGCGGACGATCCGGGTTGAAGATGCCGGCCTTGTGCGACAGCGCAATCAAGGCCGCCATCGCCTTGCGCGCAGTGAACCAGTCGATCGGCTCGCCATCCTTGTTGTGCGCCTGAAATTTCTCAATGAGCGGGCGCTCGCTGCCGACCAGCATGATCAGCGACGCCTGATCCGACAGCTGCCGCGCCGTCAGATCGCGAAACTGCCCGGCACAATCAAACCAATAGGACACGCCGGCGCGATGACCGAGCGCTTGCACCGGAAAATCCGACAGATCGACAGGCTCCGAGGGCGGCGCCGGCGGCGGAGGCAGATCCTCGCCTTGCAGCGTGCGGTCCCAGACTTCGCTGATGGTAATATTCTCGGCCAAGCTCATGCTCTCCGGCTATTCGCGCGCTTGCCGCGCGCGCTCGACCGCAATGCCCACGCCATCTCGCGCTCCACGATGTCGATCACCTCGCCGGCGGCGAAGGGGTGGCGGGCGGCGGCGTTTTCCGCATGGGCGGCGGCGAAAATCTCTGCGGCCGGCGCGCGCTGGATGACCAGCGGCGCAATCGCCTTGCGCATCACGCTGGCGGTGCGGGAACGGGTGCCCACCAGCTGCAGGCCTTGATCGAGCATCGCATCGCGCGCGCAGCCATACGTCTCCATTGTAATGCGATGAGGCCCAGGCGGCAGATCGGTGCGCGCGGGCACCCGCATGTGGAACACGCGATCGAACACCGCCTCGGCCTCCGCGCGATCCATCAGCCCGCGGCCATATTGCCCAGCGAGCAGCAGCGCGATGCGCAGAGCGGTGGTGCGGCGTTGCCACTCGATGTCATCGGCCGGCCAGCACCAGGCGGGCCAGAACGATCGCAGCTCGCGATCGACGAGGCGCGAGAGGCCGGCGCTGCGCCGGCACGCCTCGCCGCAGATCAGATCGTTCGGCGCGGGGAACAGGCCGCAGCATGCGAGCGGGGCGTCGGTCATGCGCACCCCGGCCCGGTGCTGCCCGGATCGTCGGGTGCGGTGAAATCACGCCAATGCACCCAGCCGCGCGGGCAATGAAACCCCCACTCACGGATTTTCGGGCCGGTGATGAACAGCGTCATCGCATAGCGCGGCAGCAAGGCGCGATAGCCAGTGTGCAGTTCTACCCGATGCGCGGTGGCCGCCCTGCGGCCGACGATATCACCGGGCCGCACGACGCGCACCTGATCGCGCATATGCTCGATATAGCCGCCATCGAGGCACCACGTCAGCGACGCCCAGGGGTGATCATGCAAAGCGCGATCATCATCCGATCGCAGGAACCGGTGAACATAGATGTTGCAGACACGATTCCGGCGGATGAGCCACCAGCGCTGCAAATAGGGCCGACCGCGGTTCATCACGACGAAATCCGGCCGCCGCCGCGCGATCACGCGCATGGTGAGCAGATCGCGCATCCACCGCGTCAGCCCGGCATTGATTTGCATCAGACCCACCCCCAGCGCGGCGCCTCGGTATAGCCGCGCTCCCACACGAACCAGGCGAACGGGATCGCCCCGCCGGTCGATTTCGGAGCCGCATCATCGCCGCGCCACAGCGTGATGCGCCGGCGGAACTGCCATATCCGCACCGGCGGAAACGGCCGCCACAGCGTGCGGAAGCGCGCATCGCCCTCGACCCAGGCGGTGCGCTGGAAAATCGCGATCTTGCGCGCGCCCAGGCCGAGCGCGTGCAGCACGAATTCGTCCGCCAGCTTGAACGGCGGATTGGTGATCACATCTGGCGCGGCCAGCTGGCGCTCCATCAGAAAATCCTGGCGAGGCATGCCGAATCCGCGATCGACCAGATCGGTGCTGACCACCACATGGCCGACCTGCTCGAGCACGCGCGCGATCGCGCCATCACCGCAGG
>CAIVDX010000280.1 GCA_903904805.1 uncultured Rhodospirillales bacterium | reverse complement strand
TCGGCATCCACACCGGTCCGCCGGCCAAGACCACCGTCACCGGTGTCGAGATGTTCCGCAAGTTGCTGGACGAGGGCCAGGCCGGCGAGAACGTCGGGCTGTTGCTTCGTGGCACCAAGCGCGAGGACGTCGAGCGCGGCCAGGTTCTCTCCAAGCCCGGCTCGATCACCCCGCACACCAAGTTCAAGGCCGAGGCCTACATCCTGACGAAGGAAGAGGGCGGGCGTCACACCCCGTTCTTCACCAACTATCGTCCGCAGTTCTACTTCCGCACCACCGACGTGACCGGTGTTGTGACTCTGCCCGAAGGCACCGAGATGGTGATGCCGGGCGACAATGTGTCGATGGATGTTGAGCTGATCGCGCCGATCGCGATGGATGACGGCCTGCGTTTCGCCATTCGCGAAGGTGGCCGCACTGTCGGCGCCGGCGTGGTGGCGAGCATCACGGCGTAACCAGAGACACGGTCCGCAACCCGGAAGTTTGAGACGATGGATAATCAGAATATTCGCATCCGCCTGAAGGCGTACGATCACCGCGTGCTGGATAACAGCACAAAGGAGATCGTGAACACCGCCAAGCGGACGGGTGCCCGGGTTCGCGGACCGATCCCGCTGCCGACGCAGATCGAACGGTTCACCGTGAACCGTTCGCCCCACGTCGACAAAAAGAGCCGCGAGCAGTTCGAGATCCGGACCCATCGCCGGCTGCTCGATATCGTCGAGCCCACCCCGCAGACCGTGGACGCGCTGATGAAGCTCGACCTCGCCGCGGGCGTGGACGTCGAGATCAAGATCTGAAGGCCGAGGGGGAATACCTGCCATGTCCGCGAAGGATGGCCGCACCGGCCTGATCGCGAAGAAGCTGGGTATGACCCGGCTGTTCAACGATGATGGCAGCACCGTGCCGGTCACGGTGTTGCACCTTGATGATGTTCGCGTCATCGCCCAGCGCGATATCGAGAAGGACGGCTACACCGCCGAGCAGCTCGGCATCGGCAAGGCGAAGCCGAAGAACGTGACCAAGGCGAACCGCGGGCATTTCGCCAAGGCGGGTGTCGAGGCTCCGATGAAGGTTGTGGAGTTCCGCGTTGCCGCGGACGCCACCATCGCCCCGGGCGCGCACCTGACCGCGGCGCATTTCGCCAAGGGCCAGAAGGTGGATGTCACCGGCACGTCGCAGGGCAAGGGTTTTGCCGGTGCGATGAAGCGCTGGAACTTCGCCGGCCTTGAAGCGTCTCACGGCGTCTCGATCAGCCACCGTTCGCATGGTTCTACCGGTAACCGTCAGGATCCCGGCAAGACCTTCAAGAACAAGAAGATGGCGGGCCACCTTGGTGTGGAACGCATTACCACGCAGAACCTGGAGGTCGCCGGTTATGACCTCGAGAAGGGTCTGCTGCTCATTAAGGGCGCAGTGCCCGGCAGCAAGGGCGCGTATGTGCTGGTGCGGGACGCTGTGAAGCGTGCGCGCCATGCCGACGCGCCGTTCCCCGCCGGCCTCGCGTAGGGATTGAGGACGATGCAGGTTCCGGTCATCACACTGGATAACGGCTCGGCCGGCGATATCGAACTGCCGGAGGCGCTGTTCGGCGCCGAGCCGCGCGCCGATATCATGGCGCGGGTTGTTCACTGGCAGCTGGCGAAGCGCCGCGCTGGCACGCACAAGGCCAAGGGCATGGGCGAGGTCAGCGGCACGACCAAGAAGCCCTATCGCCAGAAGGGAACGGGTAATGCCCGTCAGGGTTCACTGCGCGCGCCGCAGTACCGCAAGGGTGGCGTGGTGCACGGCCCGGTGGTCCGCGACCACGGCTACAGCCTGAACAAGAAGGT
>CAIVDX010000279.1 GCA_903904805.1 uncultured Rhodospirillales bacterium | reverse complement strand
GCCTTGCAGGACCGCGTTGGTCATCGCGATGGTGGCGCTGCCGCTCGCGCCGACATGCAGATTGCCCAGATCGACGCTGCCGGCCAGGCTCGCCACCGCCGCAACCTCGGGGATCGCGCCGACGCCGTAGCTGACATCGGTGCCGCCGGCAGTGTCGCTGCTCAGCACCAGCCCATAGGCCGACAGGGTGGGTCCCCCAAGGATCAGCGTGGTGCTGGTCCCGCCGCCGGACAGCGTCAGCCCGCTCCCCAGCAGCGTGGCGCTCGCGCCGGCCAGCCCGGCCAGATCGATGGTCGTGTGCCCGCCGCCGAAGCCATCGATGGTGTTGCCGATGGCCACGCCGTGATCGAGCCGCAGCGTGCCGCCGGTTGCCAGGGTGATCGCGCCGGTGCCGGCCGCACCGGATGCGGCCAGAGCGAGCAGCCCGTCGACATTGGTGCCGCCGGAATAGGATGACGCGGCGGACAGCGTCGCCGCACCGGCACCGACCAGCAGGGTGCCGGCGCCGCTGACCGCGCCGTCAATCCGGACCGCATCAGCGGCGGCCGGCGCCAGGCTCAGCACCGCGCCGGTCCCGAGCAGTGCTGCGGTGCCGGATTGGCTTGCCGAGAGGCTGCCATCGGCCACGATCAGGGTCTGGCCGGCCGCCACCGAGACATCGCCGCCCGAACCGCCGGTGCCATCCGCGATGAAGCTGGGATCGGTCAGCGAGACCGGGCCGCCGAGGCCGACGGCGAGGCCGGTGCCGGAGTCGGAGCCGAAGGTGATGTTGGCGAGGTTCACCGCGCCGCCGGCGGCGGTCAGGCCGTTGCCTGCCATGTCGTCCAGCGCGAGATCGGCGATGCTCAGCGCGCCTGCGGCCAGCGACAGCCCAGCGATGGACCCGCCGCCATCGATGGTGTCGCCATTGCCGATGATGCTCACCGACGACCCGCTGGCCAGCCGGATCGCGGGCGGCGCGCCGGTCAGCGCGATGGTGCTGCCGGAACCGGGAGCGATGATGAAGCGATACGCGGTGTTGGCCTGGGCCTGCGCGCCACCGGTGCTGACATCGGCGATGGCGGCACTCAGATCCGCCCCATCGGTGATCGTGAAATCCGTTGTCGGCACGCTGGAGGTGATGGTCAGCGTGATCGGGCTCAGCGCGCCGACATAGCCCGATGCATTGCTGCCGGTGGGCGAGAGCACGATGGTCTCGCTGTTGGTGCCACCATTCAGGCCGGCGACGATGGTGGGCGCGGTGTCGGAGGCGCCGGCGGCGACACCGTTGAAGGCCGTGAAGCCAGTATTGCTGAAGCCACCGGCATTGTGGATGGCAAAGCTGCCGTTCAGCACGTCGGCCTGGCCGGTGGCGGTGTTCTCCACCCCCAGCGTGATGGTCTGCGCGCTGAGGATGGTGCCCAGCGCGAGCGTGAACAGCGTGCCCGAGCCGGTCAGCACGCCGCCGCCCGACAGCTCGGTGAGGGCGGCGGTGGCGTAGTTGTCCACCGCGCCGCTGAGCGCGATGGTGGCAGGCGAGAGCGTCAGATCGGGCAGCGCAGGATCGTGGCTGGCCAGCGCGAGCGTGGCCGCACCGGTGAACACGCCGGCGCTGCCGGAGCCCAGGCTGATCCCGAGCGTGCCGGCGGCGCCCGCCGCCAGGGGTCCCACTGTGCCGTTGGCGACGAAGCCGCCGGTGATGCCGGTGAGGCTGCCGATCAGGCTGTCGCTGAGCACCGCGTTGGCGGTGTTGGTGACGATGAGGTTGGTGCTGTCGCTGGCGCCGACGTGCACGATGCCCAGATTGATACTGCCCGGCAGCGAGGCGGTGGCCGACGCGTAGACGGTGCCGGTCACGTGAACGCTCTGGCTGCCCAAATCGGTCGGAACCGGAAAGGGCACGTGCGCGTCGTCTTGGAAAACCAGCGTGGCGTCGGAGGAATAGATGCCCGCGGCGCCGGTCAGCAGGGAGAATGACAGCGGGATGCTCTGCCCGGACGCCAGTGGCTGGTAGCCGGCAAGGAAACCTATCTCCGCCAGCGATTCGCTGATCCCAACGCTGTAGGGGGGCGGGAGGAAGACCGGTTGTCTGACATACAGACCATCCTGGGTGGCGCTGGCGATCGTGCCGTCGCTCACATTCACACTGCCGGAGGGCGCCGCCGCGCCGACACGCGCAGCACCGAGATCAAGGCTGGTGCTGCTCAGCACCGGCATGGCCATAGTGAAGATGGTGCCGACGAAGCCCACCATTTGGCTGGCCAGTTGCACCACCGGCTGGTTCGGCGTGACACTGCTGAGCTGGAAGGTCGCGGCGTTGGTGATCACGCCCGGCGACGGGGTCAGGGTGAAGGCCACATTGGTGGTGGCGCCGGGCACAAGATCGATGGTGCTGACATTGGCGCTCAGCCCATTGCCGAGCCCCGTGATGGTGCCGAGCAGCGTTTCGCTGCCGTAATTTACAACCTCGGCGGTTTCTATATACGTGCCACCGACATAGGCATCGCCAATATAGAACGGATATCCGTAGGTCGAGCCGTAGTTGAGGATTTCATATACCCCCGGCCGGGCGAGTGTTCGCACGGTGTCGGTGATGATCTCGTCGTTGCCCTGCGCGATGAAGCTGATCGAGTTGGGATCAAGGCTGTTGCCCAGCGACAGGTTCAGCGTCTGGCTCGCGCCGGCCACGGTGAGCAGGGTGCCGGCCAGACTGACCGAGGCGCCTGCCATGCCGACCGCGTCGATGGTCTGACCGGGGCCGAAACCATTGAGCGTGTTGCCGACGGTGATGCCGGTCTCGATCCGCAACGTGCTGCCGCTGCCCAGCGTGATCGCGCCGCTGCCGGCGGCACCGGAGGCGGCAAGATCGAGCAGACCGGTCACGCTGGTGGCACCGGAATAGGCCGAGCTGGTGGACAAGGTCGCGCTGCCGGCACCGATCAGCAGGCCGCCGGCACCCGCGATCGCGCCGGCGACATCAACCGTCTGGCCGGCGACCGGCGCCAGGCTCAGCATCGCACCGCTGCCAAGTGTTGCGACGGTGCCCGAATTGCTCGCGGCCAGAGTGCCGCTGGTGACGATCAGAGTCTGCCCGGCCGCCACCGACACATCGCTGCCGTCACCGCTGAAGCTCGGATTGGCGAGCGTGATCTTGCCGCCGACGCCAACCGCAAGGCCGCTGCCGGAATCACCGGTGAACACGACATTGCTCAGGCTCACACTGCCGCCGCCGGTGGCCAGGCCGCTGCCGGTGAAATCGTCGAGCGCGAGATTGACGATGCTCAGCGCGCCGGCGGCGAGCGACAGGCCGGCCAGGCTGCCGCCGCCATCGATGGTGTCGAAATTGCCCACGATCGTCAGCGACGATCCGCCGGCAAGGCTGATGGCGGGCAGCACACTGCCCAGGGCAAGGCTGTCGAGGCCTGGTGTCAGTGCGATCGTGTAGGCGGTGTTGGGGGCGGCGTCGGACCCGCCCGCATCGATCGCGGCGAGTGTCGTCGCCAGGGAAGCGGCCGAGCCGACGCTGAAGCTGGTGATGGGTGCGCGCACCAGGCTGCCGCCGGCGCCGTCGCTCACCACCACCACATTGGGCACGCCGACGATGGTCGCGCCGTTCACGGTCGCGTTGCCGCCGGCGCTGCCGATCACCAGCGCGCCCGGTGCGACGGAGGCGAAATCGATGCTGTCGCTGCTGGTCGCTAGCCCGCTGACCGCTCCGGCCGACACGCCAGGCTGCACGAGCAGCGCGGCGCCGGCGGACAGCGTGATGCCACCACTGCCCGCGGCACCGGCCGCGGCCAGATCCAGCGTGCCCGCCTGCACGGTGATGCCGCCTGACAGCGCATCCGCCGCGCCGAGCACCACGGTGCCGGGGCCGTTCAGCACCAGATGGCCGCTGCCCGCGCCGGGGTAGGCGCCGCCGGGGTCGCTCACGCCGGCGGCGATGCTGTCGGTCTGCCCGGCGGTGGCGTCGATGGTCAGCGTGGCACCCGCCTGCAGCGAGATCCCGCCGGCACCGGAGATGTTCAGCCCGGTGGCGGTGACCACCGCCCCGGACCCGACCACCAGCGCGCCGGACGCGGCGAAGCCGTTCAGCGACAGGTTGGACAACGCCACCGTGCCGGATTGCATCGCCAGGCCGCTCTGGGTGCCGCCGCCGTTGATGGTGCCGTGATTGCCCTGCAGCAGCAGCACTTCGCCGGCTGGCAGCCGTACAGGCGTGATCCCGGAGACGGCGGCGGGCGGCAGCGAGCCGGTCACCGAAATGGTGCTCTGCACGCCGCTCGGCCAGGTCAGTCCATTGCCGTCGAGCGCGATGATGTCGGCGTTCAGCGCGGTCTCGCTGGCGGCGCTGGCGCTGCGCGGCGTGAGGGTGACCACCGCCGTGCTGCCGAGCTGGTTCACCGCGATCAGATCGGCGGCGTAGGAGGCGGCGGGGTCGAGATGCAGGGCCAGCGTGCCGGCGCTCGCGCCGCTGCCGGTGCCGATCAGCAGCACATTGCCGGGCGCGAGGCTGACCGAGGTGGCGCTCACGCCGGCCAGTGTGATGGTCTCGCCGGGGGCGAAGCCGAGGATGGTGTTGGTGGGCGCGGCACCGGCGGCGATCTGAAGCTGGTCGGTGCTGCCGGCGAGATTGATCGCACCGGTTCCCGCTGCGGCGGCACTGCCCAGTGCCAGGGTGCCGGCGTTCAGCAGCACGCCGCCGGAGAAGGCGCTGCTGCCGCTCAGGCTGAGCACGCCCGCGCCGTTCATCACCAGCGAGCCGGCGCCGGTGATGCCGCCGGCGATGCTGTCGGTCACCGCGGCGAGCGGCGCGACGGTCACTGCCGCACCGCTGGCCAGGCTCAGCCCGGTGCCGGGCAGGCTGACGCCGTTGCCCAGGGTGAGGGATGCGCCGGCGGCCAGGCTGATCGCCCCCCCCAGCGTGACACCGGCCAGCGAGACGGTGCCGGCGGCGATGGTCAAACCGTCCGGCAGTCTCGTATTGCTGCCGGTGATCGCGAGTTGGGTGCCGGCCGGCAGGTTCACCAGATCGGCGGTCCCCGACGCGGCGGCGCCGCTGAGCACGCTGACGCTGTCGATGGCGTTGGAGGCGGCCAGTGAGCCGCCCTGGCTGATCTCGGCGAGGAGGGATCGCTCGGAGGCGGAATCGGTGATGGTGAAGCCCTGGCTCAGCGGCACCATCGCGATATCGGTGCCGCCGGTGCCGTCCGCGAAGCTGACGAGGCTCGCCGCACCGAGGCTGAAGCCGGTTGCCAATGTCAGCTGGTCGATGCGGCCGCCATTGGTGATGTTCAGCGTGCCGCTTGCCAGGCTCAGCGTGGCGGTCCCACCCAGGCCCTGCAGGTCGAGCGTGTCGCCCAGGCCGAAGCCGGCGATCTGGTTGGCCAGCGCGAAGGTGCCGCCACCGATGCCCGCGAACGCCGCCTTGGCGAGCGCCAGCGTGCCGTGGGCCCCGGGCGCGAAGCTGATCGCCCCGCTGCCCGCCGCGCCGATCGTGCCGACATTGAGCGCTCCGGCGGTGATGGTGACACCGCCACTGATGCTGTTCGCCGTGGCCAGCGTGAGCGCGTTGCTGCCGGCCTGAAGAATCGCGCCGCCGCCGCTCAACGGGGTCGACAGCACGCCGCCGGCGGAGAAGCTCAGCACACCATTGTCGGTGATCCCGCCGGTGAGGCCGGTGGCCGAGCTGGAGAGAGCGACCGTCACGCCGCTGGCGATGGTGCTGCCGCCGGTCCAGCCCGGCGCGGATGTCAGTTGGAACACCGTGCCGGGCACGCCGTTGAAATCGACCACGCCGCTGCCGCTCACCTGGGAGGAGAGCTGATAGCTCGGCAGATAGGTCCCCGCCGCGATGCCCAGCGTCTCCAGCGGCGTGCCGGTGACGTCGGCGAGCACCATCGCGCTCCCGGTGGAATTCAGCGCGAGCAGGCCAGTGGTGGCGTCGATGGAGGCGCTGGCACCGGCGATGCCGGCCGCGTTGATGGCATTCATCAGATCGGTGACGGTGCCGTTGCTGCCGACGGTGACCACAACGCCGTTGATCGAGAGCTGGTCGGTCGCGTTCAGGCCGGGCAGGGCCGCGGAAATCGCCGCCGCGAGCGCGACCCCTTGAGTGAACCCCTGAACCTCCACGACCTCTTTCAGGCCGGCACTGACGGAGACGACACCCGGGACGTAATCGAAGGTGCCGTTGGCGAAGGCGTGCGCCAGGTTTCCGCCGAAAGCCTGCCGGGTCAACGCGCCATCGCCGCCGACCTGGTACGAGAACCACACGGCACCGTTATAAAAATTGATCTGGTCGGTCGGCAGCACCAGCCGCGCGGTGGCGCGCGCGACGACGCCATTGATCGACTCCAGCACCAGCGTGCCGTTGTCGGCGATCGCCCCGGTCGGCGCCTTGGCCAGATCGCTCTCCACCAGTGTCGCCCCGGCCGCGATTGAGATCGGCCCGCCCAGCGCGCTGGCGTCGCCGGCGATCTCCAGCGTGCCGGACTGCACGCCGGTGCTGCCGGCATAGCTGAGCGCGCCGGCCAGATCGACGCTGCCCTGGCCATCCACCAGCAGCGACAACGCCCCACCCAGCCCACCCTGGTCGCTCAGCGAGTTGGTGATGATCTCGGTGCCGCCAGCCGAGGGCGCGAGGG
>CAIVDX010000278.1 GCA_903904805.1 uncultured Rhodospirillales bacterium | reverse complement strand
CCGGCGCCTTGATGTCCTCGAGGTTGATGCCGCCGAAGGTCGGCTCCATCGCGGCGATCATGTCGATCAGCTTGTCGGGGTCGTTCTCCGCGAGTTCGATGTCGAACACGTCGATGCCGGCGAATTTCTTGAACAATACCGCCTTGCCTTCCATCACCGGCTTGGCCGCCAGCGGGCCGATGTTGCCCAGGCCGAGCACCGCGGTGCCGTTGGTGACGACGGCGACCATGTTGCCGCGTGTGGTGTAGTCGTAGGCGGTGGCGGGGTCGGCGAAGATTTTCAGGCAGGGCTCGGCAACGCCGGGGGAGTAGGCCAGCGAGAGGTCGCGCGCGGTGACCAGCGGCTTGCTGATCCGCGTTTCGAGCTTGCCGGGGCGGCCGGAGCTGTGCAGCGCGAGCGCCTCTTCGGCGGAAATGCGCAGATTGCGCTGCTCGTGGTCGGCCATGATGCGGTGTCCCCCCAACGGGTCGTGCGGCGTGTGATGCGTCCCCCTGCTGTTGCAGGTGGGATATTCAAACTGCCATGCTTCGCAGGTGGGCGACAGGCGGGGTAGAGTTCCGGTGATGCATATCCCCTCCGCTGATGGCGCAACTCCGGCGTCACCCGAAACCGGCCTGGCATCCGTGCCATCGGCGGCGGGTGCGACGCCGGCCCTGGCGCAATGGTTCGCGGTGAAGGCGGCGCACCCCGATGCGCTGCTGTTTTTTCGCATGGGCGATTTCTACGAGATGTTCTTCGGCGATGCGGAAAGTGCCTCTGCCGCGCTCGATATTTCACTGACCACGCGGGGCGAGCATGGGGGGCGGAAGATCCCGATGTGCGGGGTGCCGGTGGTGGCGGCCGAGGCCTATCTGGCGCGGCTGATCCGGCGTGGGTTCCGGGTGGCGGTGGCCGAGCAGATGGAGCCGCCGGGCAAGGGCAAGGGGGTCATCCGGCGCGAGGTGGTGCGGCTGATCACCCCGGGGACGCTCACGGACGAGGCATTGCTCGATCCGTCGCGGCCCAATCTGCTGCTGAGCCTGGCGACTGTGGGCAGCGATGTGGGCGCGGCCTGGCTGGATGTCTCCACCGGGCAGTTCGAGACGCAGATGGTTGGGCCAGGTGGGCTGCCGGCGGTGCTGGGGCGGCTCGATCCGGCGGAAATTCTGGCGCCGGAGGGGGTGGCGCTGGGGGATTTCGCCGGCCGTCGGACGCCGGATCTGCCGTCGGTGGCGCCGGAGGCGGCGCGGGCGCGGCTGGCGGCGGCGTTTTCAGTGGCGAGCATCGATGCGTTCGGCACGTTTTCCGACGCCGAAGCGGTGGCGGCGATGGCCGCGCTCGATTATGTGCGCGCCACCCAGGCGGGGAAATTGCCGCGGCTGTCGCGCCCGGAGCCGACCGGGGTGGGCGGTCTGCTGGCGATGGATGCGGCGACGCGGGCCAGCCTGGAACTCGCACGGGCGCGTGACGGCGGCACCGATCACACCTTGTTGTCGGCGATTCAGCGTACCCGCACGGCGGCGGGGGCCCGGCTGTTGGCGGACTGGCTGTCCGCGCCGCTCACCGATATCGACGCGATTGCCGCGCGGCAGGAGGGGTGGGGGTGGCTGGCCGCGGATCAGCGCCGGGGCCGCGCGCTGCGGGAGGCGTTGCGGGGCACGCCGGATCTGGCGCGTGCGCTGGGGCGGGTGAGCATTGGCCGCTTCGGTCCGCGCGATCTGGCGGCGGTACGCGATGGGCTGGCGGCGGCGGTGCGAGCGGATGCGGCGATGGGGGCGGAGCGTCCGCCGATCCTGTCGGGGCTGAATCTGCGGCCGGCGCCGGAGCTTGCGTCGATGCTGGGGGCGGCCTTGTCGGACCCGGTGCCGGCGCGGCTGGATGATGGCGGCACCATCGCGGCGGGCTATGACGGGCAGCTGGATGCGCATCGGGATCTGCGCGACACTGCGCGCCAGCAGGTCGCCGCGTTGCAGTTGGAGCTGGCCCAGCGCTTCGGCGTGGCGAGTCTGAAGATCAAGCATCATCAACAGCTTGGTTATATTCTTGAGGCGCCCGCGGTGGCGGTGGAGCGGCTGCGGGCGCATCCGGAGCTGATCCTGCGCCAGGGCATGGCGAACGGTGCGCGCTTCACCCATCCTGAGATCTCCGCGCTGGACCGTGCCATTGCCGAGGCCGCTGACAATGCGGCGAAGCGGGAGCGGGCGATCATCGAGCATCTCGCGCAGGCGATCCGCGGCGCCGAGGGCGCGCTGGCCGCCGCTGCCGCCGCGCTGGCGTTGCTGGATGTGCTGCAATCCGCGGCCGCCTTGGCCGAGGCCGGGCGCTGGTGCCGGCCGGAGGTGAGCGACGACCGGGAATTCCGCATTTCAGCGTTGCGCCATCCGGTGGTGGAGGCCGCCTTGCCGCCGGGGGCGCGCTTTGTGCCGAACCAGTGCGATCTGTCGCCGGATCGGGCGGTGATGCTGCTGACCGGCCCCAATATGGCCGGCAAATCCACCTTTTTACGGCAATGCGCGCTGGCCGTGGTGCTTGCCCAGGCCGGGCTGCCGCTGCCGGCGGAGAGCGCGCGGATCGGCGTGGTGGACCGGCTGTTCAGCCGCGTGGGGGCGGCCGACGATCTGGCGCGCGGGCGCTCCACCTTCTTGGTGGAGATGACGGAGACGGCCGCGATCCTCAACCAGGCGGGGCCGAACTCCCTTGTTGTTGTTGATGAAATTGGCCGTGGCACCTCCACGCTCGATGGCCTGGCGATCGCCTGGGCGGTGCTGGAGGCGCTGCACAGCCAGTTGCGCTGCCGCACCATCTTCGCCACGCATTTTCATGAGCTGGGCAGCCTGGCCGGACAGTTGCCGCGCCTGTCGCCGCACACCATGCGGGTGAAGGAGTGGCAGGGCAGCGTGGTGTTCCTGCATGAGGTGGCCGCCGGGGCAGCCGGGCGGAGCTGGGGTGTGCATGTCGCGCAGCTGGCCGGGGTGCCGGCCGGCGTGGTGCGTCGGGCGGCTGCCCTGTTGACCTCATTGGAGCGGAACAATGCGCTGGCCGCCCCCGCCGCGCTGCCTTTGTTCGCCGCCGCGGCCCCCAGCCCGGTGGAGCGGGCGCCCGATCCGCTGCATCTGGCGCTGGCCGCGCTGGATCCTGACGGGTTGACACCGAAGCAGGCGCTGGAAAGCTTGTATCAGCTGCGCGCGCTTGCTGCTGTTGCGACGCCAGAGGAGTAGCTAGATGTGAGAGTATGTTGAACGTCGACATCGCCGAGACCGCCGACACCCTCGCCTGCCAGCTGCCTGCCTCGATGGAACGGCTGGCGGTGTCCGGCCGGGTGCCGCGCGACGCCGCCCTGGGTGCCTTTCGCCGCCATCTTGCGCGCGTTCAGCAGCATGTGCGCGACGAGTTCGAATCGGCCCGTGCGAACGGGTTCAAATCCTGCCACGCGCTGGCCAGGCTCACCGACGGGCTGATCCGTGAGCTGTTCAGCTATGCCAGCGTGCATGCCCTGCCGGAGAGCGCGCCTGGTGTGCCCGGCCTGCCGCCGACGGATCGGCTGGTGCTGGCGGCGACCGGCGGCTATGGCCGCGGCGAGCTGGCGCCGTTCAGCGACATCGACCTGCTGTTCCTGACCGACGAGGCGGCCTCGGCGGCGACGCTGCAGATCGTCGAGTTCATGCTGTATTTCCTGTGGGACCTCGGGCTGAAGGTGGGCCACGCGACGCGCACCACTGCGGATTGTCTGGCCGCGGCGGAGGAAGACATCACCGTGCGGACCACGCTGATCGATTCGCGCCTGCTGGCGGGCGATCGCGGTCTGTTCGACGAGTTCCTGGCCCAATTCCGCGACGCCACGACATCGAGCGGGGCGCATGATTTCATCGCCGCGAAGGTGCTTGAGCGCTCGATGCGCCATCATCGTTTCGGCGAGACGCCCTACATGGTGGAGCCCAACATCAAGGAGGGCCGCGGCGGGCTGCGCGACATCCAGACGCTGTATTGGCTCACCAAATATTGCTGGGGCGTGCTGCCCTCGGCGCTGTGCGGGATCGATGCGCCACCGGGCCAATTGCTGATCCCGAGCGAGACACGGCATCTGATCCGGTCGCTCGAATTCCTCTGGACGGTGCGGTTCCATCTTCATTACGTCTCCGGCCGGGCCGAGGAGCGGCTCACCTTCGACCTGCAGCCGGTGGTGGGCGCGCGCATGGGCTATACGCGCCATGGGCGGCAGGACGGGGTGGAGCGCTTCATGCGCCATTTCTTCCTCACCGCGCGGGCGGTGACGCGGCTGACGATGGTACTGGAGCCGGCGATCGTGCGCGCGGCGCTGGGGCCTCCGGCGTTGGCGGCGGAGACCGATACGGCGCTGCTGCGGGCTGGATTCATTCTGGCGGACGGCAAGCTGATGTGCGCGCCGTCGGATGATTTCGAGGCGCGGCCGGTGCAGATGCTGCGCATTCTGCAGGTGGCGCGCGACCGCGATCTGGAGCTGCATCCGCTGGCGCTGCGCGCGCTGATCCGCCATGAGCGGCGGGCGGTGTCGCTGCGCGGCGATCCCGAGGCGGCCAGGCTGTTCATGGATCTTCTGTGTGGCAGCAACGATGATCGCGATCGCACCGATGGCGCGATATGGCTGGGAATTCTCAACGAAACCGGTTTCCTCGGCCGCTATCTGCCGGACTGGGCGCGCATTGTCGGCCAGATGCAGTTCGACACCTATCATGTGTTCACCGTCGATCAGCACACGATCGAGGCGGTGCGGGTGCTCAACCAGCTTGAGCAGGGCACGCTGGATTCGATCGCGCCGGTGGCGGCGAGCCTGATCGGCCAGCTGCAGTCGCGCCGCGCGCTGTATGTGGCGATGCTGATGCATGACATCGCCAAGGGCCGGGGTGGCGATCATTCCGAGATCGGCGCGCAGCTGGCGCTGGATATCGGCCCGCAGATCGGGCTGAGCGCGGAGGAGACGGAAACCGTCTCCTGGCTGGTGCTGCATCATCTTTTGCTGTCGCAGACCGCCTTCAAGCGCGACATCGACGATCCCAAGACCATCCTTGATCTCGCCGATGTGACCCAGTCGCCGGAGCGGCTGCGGCTGCTGCTGGTTCTCACGGTTGCCGACATGCGTGCTGTGTCCAGCAAGGTCTGGAATGGCTGGAAGGCGACGCTGCTGCGCGAGCTGTATGCGCGGGTGGCCGAGGTGCTTGAGGGCGGGCTGGCAACCACCGAGCGCGACGTGCGTGTGACGCGTGCGAAGGAGGCCGCCGCGGCACTTTTGCCCGATTGGAAAAAGGACGAACTGGAGCGGTTCCAGTCGCTCGGCTATCCCGGCTACTGGCTCTCGTTCGATCCCGAAACGCATGCGCGCCATGCGCGGATGCTGCGCGATGCGGAAAATCGCGGGGCGCCGCTGACGGTGGAGACGCAGCCGCTGCCGGCGCGGGCGGTCACGGAAGTGACCGTCTACACCGCCGATCATGCCGGTCTGTTCAGCCGGATTGCCGGCAGCCTTGCCGTTGCCGGGGCGTCGATCGTGGATGCGCGCATTCACACCCTCACCAATGGCATGGCGCTGGACACGTTCTGGATTCAGGATGCCGCCGGCGGCGCCTTCGACGCGCCGCATCGGCTCGCGCGGCTGTATGTGCTGGTGGAGCAGGCGCTCTCCGGGCGGCTGCGGCTGGAGTCGGAGATCCACAAGATCTCAAAGCCGTTGCTGGGCAGCCGCATGCGGGCGATTCATGTGCCGCCGCGGGTGGTGATCGACAACCGCGCATCGAACGGCCACACGGTGCTGGAGGTGAACGGCCGCGACCGGCCCGGCCTGCTGCATGACGTGACGGCGGCGATTTCCAGCCAGGGTCTGCAGATCGCGTCAGCGCATGTCACGACCTTTGGCGTGCGGGCGGTGGACGTGTTCTATGTGAAGGACATTTTCGGGTTGAAGATCGAGAATGACCGCAAGCTGGCGCAGCTGCGCGAGGCGCTGCTGGCCGCGCTGGGAAATCCCGACGAGACCACGCCGCAGCCGGCGCGGGGCAGTGCCGCCTAGAGCGGATTTCCTGCTGATCCATCAGGCAAGATGACAGGCGACCAGGCGGCCCTCGCCGATGTCGCGCAGGCTCGGGGTCTGTTGCGCGCAGTGCGGCATGGCGCTTGGGCAGCGTGTGTGGAAGGCGCAGCCTGAAGGCGGCGCGATGCGGCTGGGTGGTTCGCCGACCGGCGGAACGATGCGCGGGGCGGTCGGGTCCGGCTGGGGGGCGGCGGCCAGCAGCGCGCGTGTGTAGGGATGGGCGGGTGTGGAAAAAACCTGATCGCGGCTGGCGAGTTCAACGATACGGCCGAGATACATCACCGCGACCCGATGGCTGACATGGGCCACCACGCCGAGATCGTGGGCCACGAACAGATAGGCCACACCGAGCCGTGCCTGCAGATCCACCAGCAGATTGATCACCTGCGCCTGCACCGACACATCCAGGGCGCTGACCGGTTCATCGAGCACGATCAGGCTGGGCTGCAATGCCAGCGCGCGTGCGATGCCCAGTCGCTGGCGTTGGCCGCCGGAGAGCTGGTGTGGGAAGGCGCGCATCTGATCGCCGCGCAGGCCGACCTGTGCGAACAGTTCGGCGATCCGCGCATCGGGTGCGGCGAGGCCATAATTGCGCAGGGGTTCCGCGACGATGTCGCCGGCGCGCATGCGTGGATCGAGGCTGGTGATCGGGTCCTGAAACACCAGCTGCATGGTGCGCCGGTGTGGCCGCAGGGCGGCTGGTGGCAGGGTTGTGATCTCGGTGCCGTTGAGCAGGATGCGACCGGCGCTGGGTGTCTGCAGGCGAACGATGCAGCGGGCGAGCGAGGATTTGCCGCAGCCGCTCTCGCCGACGAGGCCGAGCGTTTCGCCGGCATCGAGCGTGAAGGACACGCCGGCGACGGCGGCTAGCGCGCGGCCACCGGGCAGGCGGTAGGTTTTGTGCAGGTCCTGCACGCGCAGCAATGGCTCAGACATCGTGGGGATGCCAGCAGGCGACAAGATGATGTGGGGCGCGGGGGCGCAGTGGTGGCGTGTCGGCACGGCACTGCGAGTCGGCGCGGGGGCAGCGCGGTGCGAAGCGACATCCCGCGGGCATCGCCGACACGGGTGGCACCACGCCGGCGATCTCGACAAGGCGCTGGGCGTCGGGGCGGGGTAGCGCGCCCATCAGGCCGCGTGTGTAGGGGTGGGCCGGGTGGGCGAACAGCGCGCGCACATCGGCAATCTCGGCGATGTGGCCGGCATACATCACCAGCACGCGGTCGCAATTGCCGGCGACGACGCCGAGATCGTGGGTGATCAGCAGCACCGCCATGCCAAGCTCGGCGCGCAGATCGCGCAGCAGATCGAGAATCTGGGCCTGCACGGTGACATCGAGCGCGGTGGTGGGCTCGTCGGCGATCAGCACGTCCGGCGCGCCGGCGAGCGCGATCGCCATCAGCGCGCGCTGGCGCATGCCGCCGGAAAAATGATGCGGGTAGCTGGCGAGAGCCGTTGCCGGGTCGGCGATTCTGACAAGGCGCAGCAGGGCCTCGGCGCGTGCGAGGGCGGCATCTCGCGGCAGGGGCGTGTGTTGGCGGATGGCTTCCATCAGCTGCGCGCCGATGGTCATCACCGGGTTGAGCGCGGTCATCGGGTCCTGGAACACCATGCCGATCCGCCCGCCTCGGATGCGGCGCAGGGCGGCCGGGCGCAGGGCGAGCAGATCGGTCTCGCCCAGGCGAATCTGGCCACTGGCGCGGGCGGCCTCCGGCAGCAGGCCGATCAGCGACAAAGCAGTCAGGCTCTTGCCACATCCGGATTCGCCGACGATGCCCAGCACCTCGCCGCGATCGAGCGTGAAGCCGACACCATCGACGGCGGCGACGGGCCCGTGCGCGGTGGGCAGGGTGATGCGCAGATCGCGCACATCGAGCACCGCGTTCATCGGATGGCCCGTGCCAGGCGGGGATCGAGCGCGTCGCGCAGACCGTCGCCCAGCAGGTTGATCGACAGTACAGTCAGTGCCAGCGCGGCACCGGGGGAGAGGATGATCCAGGGTGCGGTGCGGATATAGCTCTTGCCCGAGGCGATGATGTTGCCCCAGCTGGCGACCTCCGGTGGTGCACCGGCGCCGAGAAAACTCAAGCTGGCTTCGAGGATGATGGCGAGGCCGGCGATGAAGGTGGCCTGCACGACGATGGGTGCTGCAGCGTTCGGCAGGATATGTCGGATCACCGTGCGCAGCGGGCGTGTGCCGGAGATCGTTGCGGCCTCGATGAAGCTTTGGCCGCGCAGGGTGAGCACCACCGCGCGCACCAGGCGCACCATGCGGGGGATTTCCGGCAGCGCGATGGCGGTGATCAGCACGAGCGGCGTTGGCTTGTTGATCGACACCAGCGCGATCGCCAGCAGAATGCCGGGGATCGCCATCATCGCGTCCACCAGGCGCATCAGCGGCGCTTCTAGCCCGCGCACCATGCCGGCCAGCAGCCCGAGGGTGACGCCGACACAGGTGGCGAGTGTGGAAACACCAAGACCAATCAACAGGGAAACGCGACCCCCGCGCAGGGTGCGGCTGAAGATGTCGCGCCCCAGCGAGTCGGTGCCGAGCCAATGCAGGGCGGATGGCGCGCGCAGGCGCTGCGATGGGTCCATCCCCAGCGGGTCCTGCGGTGCGATCCAGGGTGCGGCGATGGCGGCGATCACCAGCAGCAACAGCACGCTGGCACCGACGAGACTCCCTGCATGGCGTCTCATGCGCGCAACCTCGGATCGAGCGCCAGATAGCAGAGATCGATCAGCAGATTCAAAAAAACATAGACCAGAGCGAAGAACAGGATCAGGCCCTGGATTACCGGGAAATCATGCGTCTGGATCGCATCGACCGCGAGGCGGCCAAGACCGGGAATGCCAAACACCGTTTCGGTGACGACGGTGCCGCCGAGCAGGATGCCGATGCCCAGGCCAATGGTGGTGACGATGGGCACCGCGGCGGATTTCAGGGCGTGCACGAACAGGATGCGCGCGGTGGACAGGCCCTTGGCGCGGGCGGTGCGGATATGGTCCTGGCCGAGCACCTCCAGCATCGCGCCCCGTGTCATGCGCGCGAGCAGGGCGGTGAAGGCGAGGCCGAGCGTGATGGTGGGCAGCACCATGTGCGCGGCGAAATCGCGCGGGTCCTGGGTGAGCGGCACATAGCCCTGCACGGGCAACAGCCGCCAGCGCACGGAGACCAGAAGGACCAGGAGATAGCCTGTCCAGAACACAGGAAATGAGAAGCCGAGGACGGCGAAGCCCATCACCGCGCGGTCGAGCACACGCCCGGTATGGGCGGCGGCGAGCACGCCGAGCGGGATCGCGAGACCGGCCGCGAACAGCATGGTGGTGAGGGCAAGGCTGAAGGTCGGCGCGATCCGTTGGCCGATCAGGTCGGTGACGGCGATGCCGGAGAACACCGAGCGGCCGAGATCGCCGGTGGCGAGATGGCCGATCCAGCTGATGAATTGCCACCAGATCGGCTGGTCGAGGCCAAGCTGCACGCGCACGGCGGCGATCTGCGCGTCGGAGGCGGATTCGCCGGCGATGATCGCCGCGGGGTCGCCGGGCGAGAGGCGCAGCAGGAGGAACACCAGCAACAGCAGCACCGCGATCACGGGAATCACACCCAGCAATCGGCCCACGATCAGCCGGTGCATCAGTTGGCTTTCTCGACGTTCCAGTAGAGCTGCACAGGCGAGGGCACGATGCCGTGCAGCGTGGTGCGATAGGCGGTGAAGGATTTCAGCTGCACCACGTTCACGTAGGGCACGGTTTCCAGCGAGCGCAGCTGGAGTTTTTCCGCGATCGCCTTGCGGTCGGCCTCGGTTGCGGCCTCGACGAACTGATCCTTCAGCGATTCGATTTCGCTGTCGCACGGCCAGCCGGGGGCGGCGGTGTCGCAGGAGGAATTGAGATAGATGTTGGTCAGCGGCGAGGAGACATCGATGCCGAAATTGCCGGAATGATAGAGATTCCAGCCGCCCTGATCGATGGGGTCACGCTTGACCCGGCGGGTGAGCATGGCGTTGTAGTCGACCGGCTGCAGCTCCACCTTCACGCCGATCTTGCGCAACTGCGAGGCGGTGACCTGGGTGGCCGCATCGAACTGCGGCACGTTCACCGGCTCCATCATCACGATCGTTTCGCCCTTGTAGCCGGCTTCCGCCATCAGGGCGCGGGCGCGGTCGAGGTTGGGCGTGATGGCGCCGACATTGCTCTCCAGCGGGCCGCCGCACATGAACAGGGCCGGGCAGGCAATGAAGAAACGCGGATCGCCGACGGCGGCCTGGCCGTAGAGGGGCTTGTCGTCGAGATAGAGCAGCGCCTGGCGCGCCTTTGGATTGTTGAAGGGCGGCAGAAGGCTGTTCGGGCGCAGATAGGATTGGCTGCCAAGAGTGTCCGACATCGCGACGACGATGCCCTTCTCGCCTTCGAGCGTGGCGATCGAGTCGAAGTCGGCGCGCTCGATCCAATCGACCTCGCCGGCGATCAGCGCGTTCATCGCGGTGTTCGGGTCGGGAATGGTGCGCCATTCCACGCGATCCACCTTCACAACATGGCCGCCGGCGAACCCATCGGCTGGTTCGGCGCGCGGGGTGTAGGCCTTGTTTTTCAGATAGACATTGTAGTTGCCCGGCTGCCACTGGGATTTTTGGAAGATGAAGGGACCGGAGCCGATCGCCTCGAATGCGGGATCGCCATCCTTCATGCGGGCGAAGCGGGCGGGCAGGATGAAGGCGGCGAAGCCGGAGGGCTTGCCCAGCAGTTGCGGCAGTAGCGGGAAGGGCTTGGTGAGGCGGATGGCGAAGCTGTCGGTCCCGATCAGGTCGATGCCGGCGAGGCGTGGCGCCATCTTCAGGCCGAAGCCGTCCTTGTGCAGGAAGCGATCGAGCGAGGCGGCGACATCATCGTTGGTGACCGGGCTGCCATCGTGCCAGCGCAGGCCGGGGCGGAGGTGAAAGGTCCAGATCAGGCCATCGTCGCTGGTGGACCAGCTCTCTACCATCTGCGGCCTGGCCTGGTATTTCGAATCCCAGCCGAACAGGGTCTCGTAGATCATCCAGCCATGGTTGCGGGTGCCATAGTTGGTGTTCTGGTAGGGATCGAGAATCTTCACGTCGAGCTGCGGCACCGCGCGGATGATTGTCTCGGCGCGGGCGGACAGGCTGCTCGCGAGGGCTGCGAGCACAAGCAGCGCGGTGCGCGGGCGCATCGGTGCTCTCCGTTATTCGGCGGCGATCTTGGGGTGCGGCTGGGGCATCCGGTCGCGGAAGTAGGGCAGCACCTCCTTGGCGATGGCGTGCTGGTTCTCGGTGACCATGCTGTGCGGCATGGTGCCCCACTGGGTCTTGGTCAGCGAATAGCCGAAACCGGCGAGATCCTGATAGGCGGCCAGCTTTTCGCGCACCGTATTGGCCGAGCCGACGATCACCAGGCCGCGCTCGATCATTTCTTCGGCGGTCTGGAAGGCCGGGCGGACGCCGCGCACGGCGCGCTGTTTTTTCAGGCTTTCCACCGTGGTGTAGCCAGGCGGCGACATGAAGGCGGGGTTGGTCTTGAGGAAGCGGTTGGCGTAGGCCTCCAGATGCGGCTTCACATCGCGCAGCGCCTTCTCATCGGTCTCGCCGACATAGATGGCATTCGACCAGGCGAGGTTCTCGGGGCCCGCCTGCCAGCCGGCGCGGTCGGCCTCCTCCCTGTAGAGATCAAAGATCTTCGCGACATTGGCGATCGGCGCGAGTGTCTGCGCGTAGGTGTAGCGGTGCTTGACCACCCAGCGGATGGTGCTGATCGAGCCCGATGAGGGGCAGAAGACGCGGGGATGCGGCTCCGAATAGGGGCGCGGCCAGGTGTTTACATAGTTGAATTTGTAGTGCTTGCCGTCGAAGGCGAACGGGCCAGGCTGGGTCCAGGCCTTGATGATGAGATCATGCGCCTCGACAAATCGCTCCGCCGATTCCGCGGGGCTGACCGGGATGGAATGATATTCCGCGCCGATGCCACGCACGAAGCCGGCGATGAACTTGCCCCGCATCAGATTGTCGAGGATGGCGAACTCCTCGGCGATGGTCAGCGGGTTGTTGGTCAGCGGCAGCGCGCGGCCGAGCACGGCGAGATAGCCATGCTTGATGCGGCGTGACAGCGCGCCCGCCAGAACACCCGGCGTGGGCATGATGCCATAGGCGGTTTGGTGATGTTCATTGACGGCAACACCGTCAAAGCCAAGCGCGTCGGCCTGCTCCAGCTGGTCGAGATATTCGTGATAAAGTTCCGCGCCGAGCTTGGGGTCGTAATTGGCGTTGGAATAGGTGACCCAGGCGGTGCCGTTGCGATCGATGCTGTCGAGATCGGCGTGACGGTAGGGCATCAGATGGAAATTGAAGATTTTCATCGTGCGGCCTCCATGTGCGTGGCGAGCGCGGCGGCGACCGCCTCGGTGTGTTCGACATGCGGCAGGTGGCCGCAGGCGGCGATCATCTGTACGCGCGCCTTCGGCAGCAGGCCGGCCCAGGCCTGGGCGTGGGCGGGCGGGAACAGCCGGTCATTCTCGCCCCAGAGCAGCAGGGTCGGGATGTCGATCCGGTGCAGCCATTTGCGCAGCGCGGGATCATGCAGCCGCGGCGACCAGCCGAGGCGGGCGATGGTGACGCGCTCCTGCAGGCGGATGTCTTCGCTCTCCGGCGTCAAGCGGGCGGCGGCTGCGTCGGCCGCCTCGGGGCTGTGATACATCGCGCGCAGGGCGAGGGTCTCGACCATCAGGAAGGGGTCGATGCCGGCGGCCTCGGGCAGATGGATGCCGG
>CAIVDX010000277.1 GCA_903904805.1 uncultured Rhodospirillales bacterium | reverse complement strand
GTTCGCCAGCGACTTCCTCGTGAGGAGATAGACTGATGTATGCAAAGAAACTTCTGGCTGGTGCCGCGCTGGCGACGGTTTTTGCGTTCTCCGCGAATGCGACTGGGTCTTTCCTGGACGCAAGCACGGGAACCGCTTACAACTGCTCTGCCGGCGTCTGCACCTACGCCGCGTCGATCACCAATCTGACCGATTATCAGATGACGTTTACGCTGCCGCAGTGGGGTTCGACAGGCACCCCGACAGGTGTGACGCTGACCGGCATGTCCTTCTCGCTGACCGGCAGCTTCTCCTCAACTGGCTCCGTTACCGCCGGTGGGCAGGGCGCGAGCGGCGCCTCGGCCACGACCAGCTCGGTGTATACGACGCAGGGCGCGAAGGTGATCCCGCTCTCGGGTGGGCAGGTTTCGTTGGTGGGCAGCAGCCCAAGCGATGCCAACTTCCATCTGCAGGGCAGCCAGACCGCCTACCAGGTACTTGGCACTATCGGTGCTGGTGCGACGGTTCCGGTGAACAGCATCACCGGTAGCTACTCCACGAGCGGATTTACCGACATCATCGATACCAATCTTGAGGGCACCGGCACCTTCGCCTTCGGCATCGGCACCGGCACATTCTCCTCGAACGGCCAGACCTCGGGCAACGCGTCCAGCACCATCACGACGACCGAAGGTTTCAGCGTCGTGCTGAATTACTACTATAACACCCCGAGCCCTCCGGTGGTCCCGGAGCCTGCCTCGATGGCGGTTCTTGGTGCCGGCCTTATCGGTCTGGGGGCAGCCCTGCGTCGCCGCAAGGTCTGATACCAACTCCTCTTTGCACATGGCGGGCGGCGGCATTTTCGGGTGCCGCCGTTTTCGTTTGTGCGGAGTGCCGGCTCGCGTGACTAGGCTCGCTCACGGCTAGAGCGTTGCGGCGATTTCTGCCCGCAACGAATCTGTGACCTGCGGGTCCGTGCCGAACCAGGCTTTGAAGGCCGGACGGGCCTGGTGCAGCAGCATGCCCAAGCCATCCACGGCGCGTAGCCCGCGTGCCTGGGCGGCTGCCAGCAATTGGGTGCGCAGTGGGCTGTAGACGATGTCGTTGACGACGACATCCTCTGGCAGCAGCGTGAGATCGATCTCCAAAGGCGGTTGGCCGGTCATGCCGAGGCTGGTGGTGTTGACCAGCAGACCCGCGCCCGCCAGCGCGTCGGATCGGTGTGACCAATCGAGCGGGATGACGCGGGGGCCGAATTCCGCTGCAAGGTCCTCCGCGCGCTGGCGATTGCGATTGGCGAGGCGGAGCTCGCCGACCCCTGCTTCCAGCAGCGAATCGATCACGGCGCGCGCCGCACCGCCGGCGCCGAGAACAGTGGCGATGGCGGGGGCGGTCCAGCCGGGCTGCGCTTGCCGCAGATTCTCCAGGAAACCGAAGCCGTCCGTGTTGCGGCCCGTCAGCGTGCCGTCGGACTCGACGATGATCAGGTTGACCGCGCGCAGGCGGCGCGCTGTGTCATCCAGGCGATCCATGAGCGTCGCGGTTTCCTGCTTGTGTGGAATGGTGACATTCGCGCCGGCGAAGCCGAGGGCGGACAGGCCCCTCAGCGCGTCGGCCAGCCGACCGGGGGCGACCGGCAGCTTCAGATAGGCGCCGTCAATGCCGTATCGCGCCAACCAATGGCGGTGAAGAGCGGGTGAGCGCGAGTGGCCGACCGGCCAGCCGATCACGCCGGCGATTTTGGATTGCGGCGCTGTCATGAATCCACCTGCCAAATGGTTGAAATGGGGCGCCCCGCATCGCCGCCGGCCATTGCTGGAATGGGGGTGCCGTTAACGGCCGGTGACACGCTTGTGGGTCGCGACGATCTCATCGAAGCCCTCGAACCAGCTGGCGTAGTTGCGCCACCGATCGATCGAGCCGCGATAGACCGGTTGGCGGGCCTGATAGAGACTCGCCGTGCTGATCGTGCGGGTGTTGTCCTCCGGACGAAGGACGGCGGGATCCCAGTCGAGACCGCAGAACTCGATCAATCGGCGCGTTTGCGCCTCGCGGTCATCGACCACCGCCTCGTAGTCCACCTCCATAAATGAACTGGCCGGAACGACGTCGCGCCAGTGCGCGGTGAATTGCTGGTACTGGGCGTAGAAGGCCTTCAGGTCGTCGAGATTGCCCATGTAGTAGGTCATGCGATCCACAAAGAAGGTGGTGTGCATCGACAGGCACGCATCGAGCGGGAAGCGCCGGACGTGAATGAAGCGCGCGTTCGGCACGGCCCGCAGGATCGGACCGATATAGGCGTAGTTGAACGGGTTCTTGTCGGTCACACGGCGCGCGGTTTGGGAGATGCGATCGAGTTCGGCGGTGTATCCGGCGGCGGCGGTGGCGGCGAGGTCTGGATCGCTATGTGCGCTCGGGTTGCCGCGCATATAAGGCGCCTGCTCGATCCAGTAGGTCAGCTCACCGCCTCCGGCGACCTCTGGATGGCTGGAGATGATTTGTTCAATCAGCGTGGTGCCTGACCGGGGTGTTCCGACGATGAAGATCGGGCGGGCGTCGTTGGCCTTGCCGGCAGGCTGCTCAAGGAGACTGCCCTTGGGGAAGGCGGCCCTCATGCGCGCGACATCGGCGTCGAGCACGCTGTGGTCGAGATGATACAGGCTGCCGCGAATGGTGTTTGCCGCGTCGTAATGGTGCTGGGCTTCGGCGTAGGCGCGCTTGTCGTTGTAGACCTTGCCGAGCACGGCATGCAAAAGCATGCGGCTGGGGTGCGCGTCGGGAGCGGTATCGGCGCGTGCCCTGATGCGATCGAGCAACGGTTCGTCCTGGTCCGTGGCTTTTCGGGACTCGAAATATTTCTGTGCCGCCGTGCCGCTGACCGGTTCCTGCTTCAGCACGGCGAGGAAATTGGCCTGCGCTTCCGACAACTTGCCCCGCTGCAGCTGCACCATGCCCAGAAACTCCCGGGCCTGGTTTGCAGGGCGATAGCCGTGCGACAAGGCGTTCTCGAGGCTCTTCTCCGCTCGATCCAGTTGCCCAATGGTGGCGAACTCGAAGGCGCGCAGGTAGGCGGCTTCCGCCGGACTGGGCGCACAGGGGATCGCGGCGCGGATCGCGGCCAGGGCCGGCACCGTGTTGCCGAACGAAAAGCCGATCTGCGCAATCAGGCAGTGTGCGTTGAAATGCCGCGGCGCCAAGGCGACGCATGCGTGCAGTGGTTCGAGGGCGTCTCGCTCCTGCATCGCGGCGAAGTAGGCGCGCCCGAGGGTGTATTGCGCCATGGCGTTGTCCGGTGCCAGGCGGGTGCCTGCTTTGAGCGGCGGGATCGCTGCCTGAGGGTTGCCGCTGTCGAGCAGGACCCGACCAAGCTCGCACTGGACCGCCCAGTCATTGGGCGCAAGTTGGGCGGCGCGTTGCAGATGGGGAATGGCCTCGGTGATGCGGCCGGCATCGGTCAGCGTTTTAGCGACTGCCATGGTCTGGGCAACGATCGCCGGATCTGCCGCCCCGCGCGGGGCGGTGGCGGGCAGCACAAAGGCGGTGGGTCGGCGGTCCTCGACGGCCATCTTCTTGCCGAAGCTTGTGAGCGGGCCAAGGTCGATCTTGCGTGGTGGGGGCTTGCCGCTGGTATCGCTCATGGAGGGTCTCGCTACGGGGCGTTTGCCCCGCTTCATTACCCTGTTTGCAGCAGAACGTCGAAGCCTTGGAACCAGGCGGCATCATTGCGCCAGCGGCCGATCGATCAGCGATAGACCGGCTGGCGAGCCTGCCAGATGCCGGCGGTGTTGCCGCGCGGTGATTGTCCTGCGGTCGCAGGCAGGCACTGTCCCAGTCCAGGCAGCAGAAATCGATCAGGCGGCGCGGTCGCCGGGTTGGTCGGTGCGGTGGACAATCCGGCCCGTCGTGCCTTTTGCCATTCGTTGACAAAATTGCACCTTCAAAGCCGTGGACTCAGCACCCAGGACCCCATGGCGGTCGTGCTCCTGGTCACACACGCTGGTTGCGTCGGGGCAGGTGCGCGGGGGCGGTCTTTCGCTGGGGACGGGGGTTGTCTAGAATGCGCGTCCGAAAACCCGGAGACGATCCCAATGACGGCCCAACGGCCAGGCTGGAGCAGCCAGAACTGGAGCCCTGAGAGCTGGCGCGCGCGCCCGATACGTCAGGTGCCGGAGTATTCTGATCAGGTTGGGCTGGCGCAGGTCGAGCAGCGGCTTGGCGCCTATCCGCCGCTGGTGTTCGCCGGCGAGGCGCGTCGGCTGCGCGAGGCGCTGGCGCTGGCCGCGGATGGTCGGGCCTTTGTGCTGCAGGGTGGCGACTGCGCGGAGAGTTTCAGCGGCTATAATGCGAATGCCATCCGCGACAGTTTCCGCGTGCTGATGCAGATGGCGGTGGTGCTGACCTTCGGCGCCGGCGTGCCGGTGGTGAAGATGGGGCGCATGGCCGGGCAGTTCGCCAAGCCGCGCAGCTCCGACACCGAGACCATTGGCGGGGTGACGCTGCCCTCTTACCGTGGCGACCAGATCAACGGGCCGGAATTCACCACCGAGGCCCGCACGCCCGATCCGCGGCGGATGGAGCAGGCCTATAACCAGTCGGCCGGCACGCTGAACCTGCTGCGCGCCTTCGCCCAGGGCGGCTATGCGGATCTGCACCAGGTGCATCGGTGGAATCTGGGCTTCGTCGAGCGCTCGCCGCTGGCCGGGCGCTATCGGGATCTCGCGCAGCGCATCGATGAGACGCTGAATTTCATGGCCGCGTGCGGGATGAGCAGCCTCAACACGCCGCAGATCCGCGAAACGGAGTTCTATACCAGCCATGAGGCGCTGCTGCTGCCCTATGAGCAGGCGCTGACGCGGGTGGATTCCACCTCGGGCGATTGGTACGCCTGTTCGGCGCATTTTCTGTGGATCGGCGATCGCACGCGGCAGCCGGATGGCGCGCATGTCGAGTTCCTGCGCGGCGTGCGCAACCCGATCGGCGTGAAGGTGGGGCCGACGACGTCGATCGAGGATTTGCTGCAGCTGATCGACATCCTCAATCCGCATGACGAGCCGGGGCGGCTGAGTCTGATTGTGCGGCAGGGGGCGGAGAAGGTGCTGGCGAACCTGCCGGCACTGGCGCGCGCGGTGAAGAAGGATGGCCGCACGGCGGTGTGGCTGTGCGACCCGATGCATGGCAACACGATCTCCACCGCGTCCAAGGTGAAGACGCGCGATTTCGATGCGATCCTGACGGAGACCAAGGGGTTCTTCGATGTGCTGGCCGCCGAGGGGATGGCTCCGGGTGGCGTGCATGTGGAGATGACCGGGCAGGACGTGACCGAGTGCATCGGTGGTGCGCGGCATCTCACCGAGGCGGATCTGGGCACGCGCTACGAGACATTCTGCGATCCGCGGCTGAATGCGGAGCAGTCGCTGGAGCTGGCTTTCCAGGTGGCGGAGGAGCTGAAGGTGCGGCGCTCGCCGTTGCCTGAGCAGGTCGCCGCGCAGTGACGCCGGGCGCTTGATCGCTTTATGGTGAAGCAGCCTCGTCGCGACGATCTGTCGGCCTCGATCACGGCCCATACGGACAGCTATTTCAACCGCACGCGGCAGATCGTGACGCGATTTGGCGATGCGCGGGTGAGCTATGCGGTGTTTCTGCGGCGGCCGGTGATCTCTGCCCCGCGGCTGATGCTGGATTGGCTGGAGGAGGTGTGCACGGCGCGGCGGGTGAGCTTCGACATCGAGCTGACCCATCCGGAGGGCACCTGGGTGGGGGCGGGCGAGCCGCTGGTGTATATTTCCGGCAGTTTCGAGGCGCTGGCGGATCTGGAGACGATCCTGCTGCAGAAGCTCGGGGCGTGCTGCGTGGCGGCGCATAACGCCTATCAGATGGCGTTGGCGCTGCCGAAGGTGGGCTTCCTGGCGATGGAGGCGCGGCACTGCGCGGGCGCCGAAATGGAAGAGATGATGGCCTATGCGGCCTCGGTGGGCAGCGAGGCGGCGCGGCGCGAGGGGGCGATCGGCTTCATCGGTAATGCGAATGACGCCACCGCGCATTATTTCGGCCGGACCGGCGGGCTGGGGACGATGCCGCATGCGCTCATCGGCTATGCCGGCAGCACGGTGCGGGCGGCTGAAATGTTCGTTGAGACCTTCCCCGGCGAGGATCTGACGGTGCTGGTGGATTATTTCGGCCGCGAGGTGGCGGATGCGCTGGCGGTGTGCGCGCGTTTCCCCGAGATGGCGCGGGCGGGGCGGATGGCGGTGCGGCTGGATACCCATGGCGGCCGCTTCGTCGAGGGGCTGGATCCGCAGCAGAGCTACGCGGTGCTGGAGCGGCATGCGCCTGGCGCGATCCGTCGGTACCGGTCGGACACCGAGCTGCGCTATCTGGTCGGCACCGGCGTGTCCGCGGCCGGCATCTGGCTGATGCGCGAGGCGCTGGATGGGGCCGGGTTCGACAAGGTGCGCATTGTCGGCAGCTCGGGCTTCGGCGTGGACAAATGCCGGGTGATGGCCGATGCGCGGGCGCCGCTGGATGTGGTGGGGACCGGCAGCTTCATTCCCGACGCCTGGTCGGAGACCTATGCCACCGCGGATATCGTCGAATATGACGGCGAGGCGCGGGTGAAGGTGGGGCGCGAGTTCCTGCTGCGGGCACGCAAAGGGGTGGGCGGTTGAAGCCGGTGGGGCGGCGGCCTAGCTTGCGGCGATGACAGGTTTTCGTATCGCGATCGCGCAGCTCAACCCGCATCTGGGGGCGCTGGACGCCAATCTCGCGCGCATCCGGGCGGTGCGCGCCGAAGCCGCTGCACTGGGCGCGGATCTTGTGGTGACGCCGGAATTCTCTGTCGCGGGTTATCCGCCGGAGGATCTGGTGCGCAAACCGGCGTTTGTGGCGGAGTGCGAGAAGGTGGTGGAGGCGCTCGCCGCTGACACCGCGGATGGCGGGCCGGCGCTGATCGTGGGCGGGCCGTGGCGCGATGGCGAGCGGCTCTACAACGCGGCGTTCGTTCTGGATGGTGGGCGTGTTGTCGCGCGGCGGGCCAAGCATGAGCTGCCGAATTACGGCGTGTTCGACGACAAGCGGGTGTTTGATGCGGGCCCCTCGCCGGGGCCGGTGGCGCTGCGGGGGCTGCGGATCGGGTTGATGATCTGCGAGGATTGGTGGTTTCCCGCGGTGTCCGAAGGGTTGCAGGAGAGCGGGGCGGAGATCCTCGTGTCGGTCAACGGTTCGCCGTTCGAGGATGGCAAGCAGCCGCGGCGGGTGGATCTGGCGGTGGCGCGGGTGGTGGAGACCGGGCTGCCCTTCATGTTCTGCGCGCAGGTGGGCGGGCAGGATGAACTGGTCTTCGATGGTGCCAGTTTCGTGTTGAATGCGGATCGGTCGCTCGCCGTGCAGATGCCGGCTTTTTCGGAATCGCTGGTGGTCACTGACTGGACGCGGCAGGGTGACAGCCTGGTGTGCGCGCAGCAGGTGTTGCCGGCGGAAGAGGATCGGCTGTCGCTGATCTATCGCTGCATGGTTCGCGGTCTTGCTGATTACGTCAACAAGAATGGCTTTCCGGGTGTGCTGCTGGGGCTGTCGGGTGGCATCGACAGTGCGCTCACCGCGGCCGTGGCGGTGGATGCGCTGGGGGCGGCTCGGGTGCGCACGGTGATGATGCCCAGCCCCTATACCAGCCAGGATTCACTGGACGATGCGGCGTTGTGTGCATCGCTGCTGGGGATTCGCTGCGATACCGTCTCGATCGAGCCGGCGATGGCGGCGTTTGGGCAGGCGTTGAGGCCGCTCTTCGAGGGGCATGCGGCTGATATCACCGAGGAGAATGTTCAGTCGCGCTCGCGCGGGCTGATCCTGATGGCGATGTCGAACAAATTTGGCGACATGCTGCTGACCACCGGCAACAAATCGGAGATGTCGGTCGGCTATGCGACGTTGTATGGCGACATGTGCGGCGGCTATTCGGTGTTGAAGGATGTCTACAAGACCACGGTGTTCGCGCTGTCGCGGTGGCGCAATGAGCAGTGTCCGCCGGATGCGCTGGGGCCCGCCGGACCGGTGATGCCTGAGCGGGTGATCACCAAGCCGCCATTGGCGGAGCTCAAGCCGGACCAGACCGACCAGGACACCCTGCCGCCCTATGATGTGCTGGATGGTATTCTTGCTGGCCTGGTCGAGGGTGAGCTGGATGTGGATGGCCTGGTGGCGGCGGGCTATGAGCGCGCCACGGTGCTACGGGTTTGGAAGATGCTTGATCGCGCCGAGTATAAGCGGCGCCAGGCCCCGCCGGGGGTGAAGATCACGGCGCGCGCGTTTGGTCGGGATCGGCGCTATCCGATCACCAATGGCTATACGAGGCTGGTCTCGTGAGTGATCTGTTCGCGCCTGATGGCGGCTGGAAGGTTCGCATTCTCGACCTGTCCGGCGCGTCGGAGGACAATATCGTCGAGGAGGTCGGCGGTTTTGCCACTCTGATGGCGGCGAACGCGTTCGCGCGGGCCTATGTGCTGGACAGCATCGAGCGTTGCCGGGTGCCGGGGATGGATGCCGAGGAGTTGCTTGCGGCGTGGTTCGCCTTCGGCGAGGATGCCGAGGTGATCGATGCCGGTGAGCAGGGCTGGCGCAGCGCGTCGGAACTGCATGACGCTGTGGCGCGTCGGGTCTCGGCCGCGGAGCGCAATTGGCGCGCGCTCGATCCGCGGCGGGACGTGCCATGAAGGTTCGTTTCGCGCCCAGCCCGACGGGCTATCTGCACGTGGGCAACGCCCGCATTGCGCTGGCCAATGCGTTGCTGGCGAAGCGGCATGGCGGGGAGTTTCTGCTGCGCCTGGACGACACCGATCTGGCGCGCAGCAAGCCGGAATTTGGCGATGCCATCGAGCAGGATCTGCGCTGGATGGGGATCGCGTGGGACGCGATGATGCGGCAGTCCGATCGCACTGCTCTGTATCGCGCAGCGGCGGATCGTCTGATCGCGGCGGGGCGGCTGTATCCTTGTTTCGAGAGCGAGGATGAGCTGAACGCCAAGCGCGAGCAGCGACGGCGGGTCGGTAAGCCGCCGATTTATGATCGCGGCATGCTGAAGATGACCGCCGCGCAACGGGCGCAGGCCGAGGCGAATGGCAAGGTGCCATATTGGCGCTTCAAAATGTCAGACCATTCGGTTGAGTGGACGGACCTGATCCTGGGGCGACGGTCGGTGAAGCTGACGGCGATGTCAGATCCGGTGCTGATCCGCGCGGATGGCACATTCCTCTACACATTCACCTCGGTGGTGGATGATCTGGACACAGGCATCACGCATGTGCTGCGCGGCGAGGATCATGTGAGCAACACCGGCGTGCAGCTTGACCTGATCGAGGCTCTTGGCGGCAGCACCATCATGTTTGGGCATCTGCCGCTGCTGACCGACGAGGAGGGTGGCAAGCTGTCCAAGCGGTTGGAGAGCATCTCGCTGCGTGGCCTCGCGCGGGATGGGATCGAGCCGGTGGCGTTGACCTCCTATCTCGCGCGTCTTGGCACCGGGGCCGAGGCGGTGCCGGCGGATATCGCGGCGCTGGCTTCGGAGTTTGATACCGGGCGGTTCGGTCATGCGCCGGCGCGCTTTGATGGCGCGCAATTGCGCGCGGTGAACGCGAAGGTGCTGCACGGGCTGGAATTCGAGCAGGTGCGCGAGCGGCTGCCGGCTGGCGCCACCGCGTCGTTCTGGAATGCCATTCGCGGCAATCTGGACATGATGAGCGAAGTGCGCGGCTGGTGGGATGTCGTGAGCGGTGATGTCGCTCCGCCAGGGATCGAGGGCGAGGCGGATTTCTTCAAGGCGGCACTGGAAACTTTGCCGCCGGAGCCCTGGGCGAGCGACGTGTGGACGAGCTGGATCGATGCGCTGAAGCAGATTACCGGACGCAAGGGCAAGGCGTTGTTCGCGCCTTTGCGCCTGGCCCTGACCGGCGAGGATCACGGCCCTGAACTCGCGGCGCTGCTCCCTTTGATGGGTCGCGCTCGCACCGCCGAGCGGTTGGAACAGGCGGCTGCCTGAGGCTTGGTGTGGTGTCCTTCTCACCGGGAGAAGACGGGGCTTCTTTGTTGAAAAGAAGCAGCAACACACTTTTGGGAGTTCTTCCTGCCGGCCTCGAGGGGAGTGGATGGTGGGGTTCTAGAGGGGTCTTTTGCCGATCACGCGAAGGGTGAGCGATATCACCGCGATGGCGGCGACGACCAGGCCGGCGCCGAGGGGCGAGCGGATGCCGTAGTCCGGGTCGAAATTGGTGGCGAAGACCACGCCGGGATCGATGTGGTTGCGCAGCGCATACCAGCCGGCTTCGGCGCCTGCCGCGATCAGGGCACTCGCCAGGGCAAGCGGCCAGAGGGTGATCTGGCGGGTGCGCCAACTGCGCGCGATAAGGCGCAGAATCAGCAGTCCTGAGAGGATGCCTGCCATCCAGACAGCCTCTGAGACGTTGGATTTGGATTGCAGCGCCATGTGCCACAGGGCGAGCAACGCGATCGGGTAGATCAAGCGATGCAGGCGCAGCCAGTTGGCGCGCAGTTTTTTCACCCAGCCATCGGTGGAGGTGATCGCCAGCGCGGCCAGACCCAGCAGGGCGACGAAGCCGATGGTAAGGTAGAAGCGGATCGCGATTTCGGTGGCGACCTTCAACATGTCGAACTGTTCGTCGTAGATGTACAAAGCGAGATGCGCGGCACCGTAGATCGCGGTGGCGACGCCGAGCATGCGGCGGATCAGCAGCAGACGTGGCCAGCCGAAGCAGGCGGTGAGCGGTGAGATTGCCAGCGTCAGCCAGAGTAGGCGGATCGTCCACAGGCCGAAGCCGTGAATCGCCTGGGTGTTGGCGCGCGGGCCGAGCATGCCGAGAGACCATTGCGTGAGGATCACGATCGCCGGCAGCGTGAGTGCGACCAGCGTGATGGATTTCAGCGCGGAGATGCGGCCTTGCGGGTCGCGCCAGAGCGCCCGCTTGCGCGGCGGGCGGGCCGTGCGCGGCCGGGCAGCGATGGTCTGGGTGGTGGTGCTCATCGTGTTCGGTCCGTCACGCTCAGGCTGGAGATAATGTCAGTTCGCGGCGGAGGAAGGATCGGATACGCCGCAGCGGCGATATCATTGCGCGGCGAGCGCGTGGAACTCGGCGTGGAGTTCGGCCGGGTCGGGGGCGGCGCGCCAGGTGGCGGGTTTGGCGACGGCCTCGGCCAGGCGGGCCTTGTACTCGTCGCGCGGGATTTCGACGGCGCCGAACTGGGCCAGATGGCTGGTGACGAACTGTGTGTCGAGCAGGGTGAAATTGCACAGCCGCATGCGGGCGACCAGATGCACCAGCGCCACCTTTGAGGCGTCAGTTACCCGGCTGAACATCGATTCGCCGAAGAACACGCCGCCGAGCGAGACGCCGTAGAGGCCGCCGACCAGCACGCCGTCGATGCGGCATTCGATGGTGTGGGTGTGGCCCATACGGAACAACTCGCCGAAGAGATGCTCGATTTCGCCGTTGATCCAGGTCTCCTCGCGCCCCGGGGCCGCAGCGGCGCAGCCGGCGATGGTGGCGGCGAAGTCGGTGTCGGAGGTCACGGTGAAGCGCTCGGACAGCACGGTGCGCAGCAGACGGCGCGGCAGATGGAAGCTGTCGAGCGGGAGGATGCCGCGCAGTTCAGGGTCGAGCCAATAAAGGCGGTCGCTGCGGCGGGTTTCGGCCATCGGAAACAGCCCCGCCTGATAGGCGCGGAGCATGAGAATCGGCGTGACTTCGAAGGAGCGACGCGACATGGGCCGACTATAGGCGTTCGGCCGGGTTTCTCCACAACAAGATGGCGCTATCGCGCGATCATGATGCGCCGAGGACGGACAGCACCTCATGTTCGGTGAGGATCTGCGGCAGATTCACCGGCGCGGCGGCGCCGGCGGGGTAGAAGAGATAGAGCGGCACGCCGTCACGCCCCTGGGCGCGCAGGAAGTTGGTGATGGCGCGGTCCTGGTTGGTCCAGTCGCCGAGAAGATAGGCGATGTTCCCCGCGGCGAAGGCGGCGCGGACGGCCGGGCGGTCGAGCGCCACGCGCTCATTGACCATGCAGGTGACGCACCAGGCGGCGGTGAGATTCACGAAGACCGGGCGGTTGGCCGCGCGCAGTGCCGCCAGGCGGTCAGTGGTGAAGGCCTCCGCGCCCTCGGCCTGGGCAAGCCCCGCATTGCCGGTGGGCGGCGGCTGGACGGCAATGACCCCCAGCAGGGCGATCATGGCGATCCCGGTGCCGCCGGCGAGCACGCGGCCGGTGCGTCGCTCCAGCGAGAGCAGCCAGGCGATCGCGCCGATCAGCAACATGCCAGCCAGCGCCAGCAACACGCCCGACGGGCCGCTTTGCTGGCTGATCACCCAGACCAGCCAGATGACGGCCGCATACATCGGGAAGGCGAGGGCCTGGCGGAGGATGTCCATCCAGGCGCCGGGGCGGGGCAGATGATTGGCCAGTCCGGGGACGATGGCGAAAAGCAGCGTGGGCGCGGCGAGGCCGAGGCCGATGCTGAGGAAGGCGGCCATCGCCAGGGCCGGTGGGGCGGTGGCGGCTGCGGCCAGGGCGGCGCCCATGAAGGGGGCGGTGCAGGGGGTGGCGACCAGCACCGCGAGCAGCCCGGTGAAGAAGCTGCCGGCATGGCCGCCGCGGCTGGCCAGCGAGGAGCCGATGCCGGCGAGGCGTCCGCCGATCTCGAGCGCGCCGGACAGGTTCAGGCCGACGGCGAACAGAATCCACGCCATCGTGGCGACGATCGCCGGGGAGCTGAACTGAAAGCCCCAGCCGGCGGAGCTGCCGGCGGCGCCCAGGGCGAGCAGGATGCCGCCGAGGGCGGCGAAGCTGACCAGCACGCCTGCGGTGTAGGAGAGTGCCTCGCCGCGCACCTGGCGGCGGTGGGCGCCGGCCAGACGCGCGAAGCCGATCGCCTTCATCGCCAAGACCGGGAACACACATGGCATCAGATTGAGGATTAGCCCGCCGAGAACGCCGAGGCCGAGGATCGCGGCCCAGCCGCCGGGCGCGGCGATGGCGGCGTTGGTGGTGACCTGCGTGGCGGTGAGGCTGAGCGCGCTGGCTTGGCCGGAGGCGTCGGTCAGCAGGAGCACGCCGGAGAGCGGGGCGTCTTTCGGGTGGTCGGCGCGGGTGAGGCCGAGCGTGATCGTGGCGCCGGATTGGCGCAGAGGTTGTGGGGTGTCGTTGCGGATGAGGCCGGGCTGGTCGGGGACGAAGATCGCGTCGCGGATCGCCGAGTCCGGCAGGCCGGTGATGCGCAGGACGGAGTCCGGGCCGATTTCGGCGGTGAAGGGCGAGGGGCGGGGGGTGCGTTGGTCGGCAGCCGCGAACAGGGCGGCCTCACGGGCGGGCGGGGCGGTGCCGGCGGGCAGGTCGAGGCTGAATTCGGCATCTTCGGGCACGCAGATGTCGCGGCAGACGAGCCAGCTGGCGGCGGCGGTGATGTGGCCGGGGCCGGCATTGGTGACGCGGGCGGGCAACAGGACCTCGCCGGTAAAGCCGTAGGTGACGAGCGGGCCCTCATGGGCGATCTCCGGCGTGGGCCAGATGATCGGGCCGGGCTGACCGGCGGGCAGGGTGAGGGTGAGCTCGGTGGGCACGCCGGCGTCGCCGGGATTTTGCCAGTAGCTGTGCCAGCCGGGGGCGATGCGCAGGCGCAGGCCCAGGCGGAGTTCGCCGCCGGGGGAGATCGCGTCGCGGTCGCTGACCAGGGTGGCGATGGCGCGCGGGCTGGTCGCGGGTGCGCTCTCCAACGCCCAGGTGGGGCCGGAGAGGGCCAGCAGTGCGACGGCGGCGGCGGACAGGAGGCGGATCATCATTCTCATATAGCGTGTCGGCCGGCGGCTCACAGGATCAGGGCAAGGCCATGGGGCCTGGGCAAGGGCCAGGTGGGGCGGTACAGCGTGCATCTCCCTTCATTCGGCTGGCCGTCCCCAGATGATACTGCCTGATCTTCCGGTCTGCGACGTTCTGCCGGGTTTGCGCGCGGCGCTGGAGGCCGGCGGGAATGTGGTGCTGACCGCGCCGCCGGGGGCGGGCAAGACAACGATCGTGCCATTGGCGCTGCTGGATGCGCCGTGGCGGGGTGACGGGCGCATCGTGATGCTCGAACCGCGGCGGCTGGCGGCGCGGGCGGCGGCGACCCGGATGGCCGGACTGATTGGCGAGTCGGTCGGGCAGACCGTGGGGTTCACCACCCGGCTCGAGCGGGCGGTGTCCGCAGCGACGCGGATCGAGGTGGTCACCGAGGGGCTGCTGGTGCGGCGGATGCTGGCCGATCCGGGGCTGGAAGGCGTGGCCTGCGTGATCCTCGACGAGGTGCATGAGCGCGCTCTGGAGGGGGATCTGGCGCTGGCGCTGTGCCTGGATCTGCAGCGGGAGTTTCGGCCCGAATTGCGGCTGGTGGCGATGTCGGCGACCGCCGACGCCGAGGCGCTGGCGCGGCTGATGGGCGGGAGTGTTGTCAGCAGTGAGGGGCGGATGTTCCCGGTGCGGGTGCGGCATGTGGCGCGGGATATCGTCAGCGCGCGGGATCTGCCGGATGCGATGGCCGCCGCGGTGCGGGGGGTCTTGGCGTCGGAGGAGGGCGATGTTTTGGCCTTTCTGCCCGGGATGGGGGAGATTTTGCGCACGCAGGCGGCGTTGGCCGGCTGTGGCGCGGTGGTGCTGGCGCTGCATGGCGAGTTGTCGCCCGCACAGCAGGATCTGGCGCTGCGGCCAGATGCCGGCGGGGCGCGGCGGGTGGTGCTGGCGACCTCGATCGCAGAGACGTCCCTCACGGTGCCGGGGGTGCGAATCGTCATTGATGGTGGCTGGCGGCGGGCGCCGCGGCTGGATGCGGCTTCCGGATTGTCGCGGTTGGCGACGTTGCGGATTTCCGCGGCGGCGGCGGACCAAAGGGCGGGGCGTGCCGGGCGCGAGGCGCCGGGGGTGGCGGTGCGGCTGTGGAGCGAGGCACTGCATCGCGGGCTGCCCGGGGCGGACCGGCCGGAGATATTGGAGGCTGACCTGTCAGGCCTGGTGCTGGACTGCGCGGCCTGGGGGAAGTCGCTGGCGGAGCTGCCGTTGGCCGATCTGCCGTCGGCCGGGGCGATCGCCGCGGCGACGGACCTGCTGCGGGGGCTTGGTCTGCTCGATTCGGACGGGCGCGTGAGCCTGCTTGGCCGGGCGGCGGCGCGGTTGGGCGCGCATCCTCGGCTGGCCGCGATGATGCTGGCTGCGCGAGGGCCGGGGGAGCAGGCGCTGGCGGCGCAGATCGCGGCGATCCTGGAGGAGCGTGACCCTTTGCGCGGGCGCGACTCGCCGGCGGATATCGGACTGCGGCTGGCAGCGCTTGATGGAGACCATCCGGATGCGGATCGTGGCGCGCTGGGACGCATCCGGCGCGGTGCGGCGCAGTATCGATCCCGGTTGCGGGTGCCGTCGGGCGTGGCTGCGGAGGGCAATCAGGGGGCGTTGATCGCCGCTGGGTTTCCGGACCGGATCGCGCAGGGGCGCGGCGATCCCGGCAGCTTTCGGATGGCGGGTGGCGGCGGAGCACGGCTGTCGAAGGCCGATCCGTTGGCACGGTCGCCGTTTCTGGCGGTGGCCGCGTTGGAGCTGAAGGATGCGGCGCGCATCAGGCTGGCAGCGCCGCTGCGGCTGGAGGATCTGCCGGAGTCGGTGCGGGGGACCGTTGTCGAGCAGGTCGAGAGCGGCTTCGATTCGGTGGCGGGTCAGGTGATCAGCCGGCGGCGGCGTCGGCTGGGGGCGCTGGTGCTGGACGATCGCACGCTGGCCGCCGATCCGGCGGAAACCGCGCGGGTGCTGGCGCGCGCAGCCGCCCAGCGCGGGCTGGCCGAGGCGTTGGGCTGGACCGAGGCCGCGCGGCAGTTCGTCGCGCGGGTTGGCTGGATGCGCGGGGTGGAGCCGGAGGGCTGGCCGGATGTCTCCGAGGTGGCGTTGGCGGAGACGGTGGAGGCGTGGTTGGCGCCGCATCTGCCTGCGGTGAGCCGATTGGTGGATCTGGCAGGGTTCGATCCTTTGACGGCGCTGCTGGGGTTGTTGGAATGGAAGCAGCGGGCGCGTCTGGATGAGGCGCTGCCGACTCAACTGGGGCTGCCGGGTGGACGGGCGACGGTGGATTACACCCAGCCAGTGCCGCTCGCCTCGGCGCGGGCGCAGGCTTTTTTCGGGCTGGAGCGGACGCCGCTTCTGGCCGGCGGGAGGGTGCCACTGCGTCTGGCTTTGCTGTCACCGGCGGGGCGGCCGATGGCAATCACCGGCGATCTGGCGGGATTCTGGGCCGGCGCCTGGGCGGATGCGCGCAAGGACATGCGCGGGCGCTATCCGAAGCATGATTGGCCGGAAAATCCTGGCCGGCGGCCTGGGTGAAATTCGGTATCATCTTGTTGCACGCGGTCACGGCGACCATGTGCGAAGGTAGCGATACCCCAACCAAGTGACCGTCCGACGATGAGCCTGTCCGCCTCCGTGAGTGTGTCTGTCCGTTCCGCCCTGCTCCTGCTTGCCCTTGTCGCTGCCGGCTGTTCAAGCGGCTCGCCTCCCGCCGATGCGCGCGGTGCGCCGGAGTCGTTCGCGCCGCTGGTGCGCCAGGTGCTGCCGGCGGTGGTGAACATCGCCGTCACCGAGCGGGTGGCGGCGAACGACCAGCTTGGCCAGCTGCCGCCGGAATTGCGCGGCACACCGTTCGAGCGGCAGTTCCGCCAGCGTTTCCGCGGCCGTGACGAGCAGGTGATGGGGGCGGGGTCGGGCTTTGTGATCGATCCTTCCGGCATCATCGTGACCAACAACCATGTGGTCGGCCATGCCAGCCGGATCGTGGTGGCGCTGTCGGACGGGTCGGAGCTGCCGGCGCGGGTGCTGGGGATCGACGAGTTGACCGACATCGCGGTGATCAAGGTGGATGCGCCGCGGCGGCTGCCGTCGGTTGCCTTCGGCGACAGTTCGAAGGTCGAGGTGGGGGATTGGATTCTGGCGGCCGGCAATCCGTTCGGGCTCGGCGGCTCGGTGACCGCGGGCATTGTCTCAGCGCGCGGGCGTAACATCGGCGCGGGGCCGTTCGATGATTTCATCCAGCTTGATGCGCCGATCAATCCGGGCAATTCCGGCGGGCCGGTGTTCGACATGGCCGGCGAGGTGGTGGGGGTGAACACCGCGATCGTCTCGCCCTCTGGCGGGTCCGTGGGGATTGGCTTTGCGATTCCCTCGAACCTGGCCGCGCGGATTGTCTCCCAGCTGCGCGACCGCGGGCATATCGACCGTGGCTGGCTGGGCGTGTCGGTGCAGGACATCGAGGGGGCCGGGGTCGCGCTGGCCGCGGTGGAGCGCGCCGGGCCAGGGGCGAAGGCCGGGCTGCGGGCCGGTGATATTGTGCTGATGGTCAATGGCGACCATACCGACAGCGCATCGGCGCTGATCCGGGCGATCGCCGCGATTCAGCCCGGTGGGGATGCACACTTGACCATCCGTCGCGCTGGTCGCCAGATCGATGTTCCCGTGACTGTCGGCCGCCGGCCGTCATCCGAGGCAGGGTAACCCAGAGACAGGGTAGAAGGGAGACTTCAACATGCGGATCCTGGTGGTCGAAGACGACCGTGAGGTCGCGGGCTTTGTGGTCAAGGGGCTGCGCGAAGCCGGCCATGTGGTCGAGCACGCCGATAACGGGCGTGATGGGCTGTTCATGGCAGCGAGCGAGCATTTCGATGCCATCGTGCTCGACCGGATGTTGCCGGGCGGGATCGATGGGCTGCGGCTGCTGGAGACGTTGCGCGCGCAGGACAACAAGACGCCGGTGCTGTTTCTCTCGGCGCTTGCGCAGGTCGATGAGCGCGTGCGCGGGCTGCAGGCCGGCGGCGACGACTACATGACCAAGCCCTTCGCATTCTCCGAGCTGCTGGCACGGGTCGAGGCGTTGACGCGGCGTGGGCGGGTGGATGGACCGGCGACCAAGCTGGTGGTGGGTGATCTGGAGATGGATCTGCTCTCCCGCACGGTGAAGCGGCTGGGGCAGAAGATCGATCTGCAGCCGCGCGAGTTTCGGCTGCTGGAATATCTCATGCGCCATGCCGGCCAGGTGGTGACCCGCACCATGCTGCTCGAGGGCGTGTGGGACTATCATTTCGACCCGCAGACGAACGTGATCGACGTGCATGTCTCGCGTCTGCGGCAGAAGGTTGATAAGCCGTTCGACTCGGCGATGATCCATACCGTGCGCAATGCCGGTTATATGCTGCGGCCGGAATAATATCCTGATGCGGCCGGCCTGAGCATGGACGGGTTGCGGCTATGGCGTTCGGCCGGCCTGCGGCTGGCGCTGATCTATGCGGTGCTGTTCGCTGTCAGCGCGCTGGCGCTTGAACTTTTTCTGTGGTTCGAGACCTCGGCCCTGCTGGATCGGCAGCTGGAATCGGCGATCCTGACCGATGTGCGCGGCCTGACCGAGCAGTTCGATGATGGTGGGCTGCCGGGTCTGATCGGCACGGTGCGTGACCGTCTGGCAACCAACGTCGATGACGACGCGGTCTATCTGCTGGTGGATGATTATGGGCGCCCGCTGGCGGGCAATCTCAACCGCTGGCCGCCGGGTGTTCTGTATCCGCAACATTGGTATGAGGTGACTGTCGAGCGGGCGGGCGTGGCCGCGCCGGCGCGGGTGCAACGATTCGATCTGCGCGGGGGACAGCATCTGCTGGTCGGGCGCGATGTGCGCACACGGCGGCAGCTGCGCTCACTGCTGACCGATGTGCTGTTCTGGGCGGTGATCGTGCTGCTGCTGCTGGCCTTTGCCGGCGCTTTGCTGATGACGCGGCTGTTTCGGCGGATGTTGTCGAATGTGTCGGAGACATCGCGTGCGATCGCCAGCGGTGATCTCTCGAAGCGGGTGCGGCGCACCGGGCGGGGTGACGAGTTTGATCGCCTGGCGGAGACCATCAACGACATGCTGGATCGAATCGCGCGCCTGATGGACGGCGTGCGACAGGTGTCGAACGCGATCGCGCACGATCTGCGCACACCGATCACGCGGGCGCGGGCGCGGTTGGAGGATGCCTCGGCGCATGCCAAGACCGAAGATGAGCTGCATGCGGCGGTGGATCGCGCGCTGCTTGATCTGGATGGCATTGTGGCGATCTTCCAGGCGCTGCTGCGCATC
>CAIVDX010000276.1 GCA_903904805.1 uncultured Rhodospirillales bacterium | reverse complement strand
GTTCTTCGGCGTTTTCACACTCCTCTCTGTCTGGGTAGAGAGCTTTCAGCAGCTGGTGATCCTGCGCTTTATCGCCGGGCTTGGTATTTCAGGGATGATGACTGTGGTGGTCTCGCTGATCGCCGAGTATGCGCCGCGCAAGGTGCGATCGACATTGGTTGTGCTCGCGTTCTCTGGCGTGACGCTGGGCGGCGGGCTGCCAGGCGTGGTCTCGTCGCAGTTCATGTCGGAATATGGCTGGAGGTTGATGTTCTGGATCGGCGGCCTTGGCCCGATCATCCTGGCCGTTTTGGCCTGGATGCTGCTACCAGAGTCGGTGCGGTATCTTGCGCTGCGCCCAGAACGCCGCGCCCAGCTGGTGGCCACGCTGAAGCGGATCGACCCAGCTGTGGAAATCACAGAGCAGACGCGATTTGTGATGTCAGGCGAGGAGAACAGCAAGAAGGCGACGGCGCTCCGCGCGTTGTTCACCGGGCGGCTAGCCTATCTCACGCCACTGTTCTGGGTGAGCAGCCTCTGTTGCCTGATGATCCTGTTCTTTGTCAATCAATGGACGCCAACTTTGCTGGCCCAGTCTGGCCTTTCCGTGGCCCAAGGGCAGCTGGCGACGACGGTTTATCAATTCGCGGGCACCGCCAGCGGACTGGTGATTATGCGGCCACTGGACAAGTATGGCTTCGCGCCAGTGCCGATTTTGTTTGCCATCGCGATCCCAGCGCTGGTTGGCATTGGGCTCGCCGGTTCGGATCTGTGGCCGGTGATGGTGCTGATGGGCATTTCCGGATTTTGCCTGCTCGGTCTGCAATTCGGCAACATCGCTTGCGAGACGCAGGTTTTTCCGACCAAGGTCCGCTCCCTTGGAGTCGGCTCCTGCTTCGCTGCCGGCCGGGTCGGTGGCGCGCTCGGGCCGCTGCTGGGCGGAATGCTGCTGCAATCCGGCCTGTCTCCGCAGGCCCTTTATATGATTGCTGCGGTCCCGCTTGTTGTTGGGCTGTTCGCGGCGATCGCCATTATGCCGCTCTATCTGCGTCAGCTCGCGGGCATGCGCGAGCAGACAACCGAACTCGCCATGGCCGCGGCGGAATAAAAGGAACGATGCGATGAGCAACAAACCAAATGTGATCATCGCCGGCGCGGGCATCGGCGGTCTGGTCGCTGCCCTTGCATTGATAGAGCACGGGATCGAGGTGTCGATCTATGAGCAGGCGCCGGAGTTGAAGGAACTGGGCGCAGGCGTACAGCTTTCAGCAAACGGTACACGGGTGCTGATCCATCTCGGGCTCGGCCCGGCGATGGAAGCGGCCGCTTGCACACCTGAAGCGAAAGAGGTTCGCCTCTTCAACACGGGCCAGACCTGGAAGTTGTTCGACCTCGGTGAGGTCTCCGTCGCACGCTTCGGCGCACCCTACTGGCTGATGCACCGCGGCGATTTCCACCGTATACTTGTCGAAGCGGTGCGGGCGAGGCGACCAGAGTGCATCGTCACCGGCGCAAAGGCGACCGGATACGTGCAAACTGCTGATGGCATCACGCTGCATCTCGAAGGTGGCCGTAGTGTGAAGGGCGATGTGCTCATTGGTGGGGATGGCGTTCATTCCGCTGTGCGTCAAACGATGTTTGGCCCCACTCCGGCAAAATTTCTTGGCATCGCCGCCTGGCGCGGCGTGGTGCCGATGGCGCGCCTGCCAGCACACCTCGCGCGGCGCGTCGGCACCAACTGGATCGGCGCGGGTGGTCACGTTGTCACCTACCCGATCCATGAGAGCCGCCTGCTCAACTTCGTCGGCGCCATCGAGCGCGAGAACTGGGCCGTGGAATCCTGGACCGAGGCCGGCACGCATGACGAGGCGTTGGCAGATTTTGAAGGGTGGCATGAGGATGTTCGGACGATCGTTCGACAGATGGACGTTCCCTACAAATGGGCACTGCTCGGACGTGACCCGTTGCCGTATTACAATGATGGACGCGCAGCGCTGTTGGGAGACGCCGCCCATCCGACCCTGCCCTTCATGGCCCAGGGTGCCAACATGGCAATCGAGGACGGCATGATCATCGCTCGATGCCTGGCAGGGATCGAGAACGTGCCTGCCGCGCTCGCACGGTTCAATGAAATCCAGCTCGGCCGCACAACCCGCCTGGTGAATGCGGCAACAGACAATGCCGGTCGCTTCCACAATCCCGCACTCGCCGACCCGGTTCAGGGTGCGGCCTATGTCGAGCGGGAATGGACCGAGGAGAAGATCTCCGCCCGCTATGACTGGGTTTTCCAGTACAATCCGATCACCACACCGATCTGAAGGAGGCACGTCATGGGCCAGTCAATGCCGGCCGTGAAACTTCGCGGCATGTACCATTTCGCCTATCCCTGTCGAGACGGCGAGGAGACTCGGGCGTTCTACGAGGACGTGTTGGGACTCCCGCTTGTGCACTTCATGGAAGTGGCCGCGGTGCCCAGCACCGGCGAGAGCGGGCCGTATGCGCATATATTCTTCGAACTCGGCGATGGCTCCTACCTGGCTTTTTTCGATCTCGCCAAAAACGAGAGGCCTCTTCCCTCACCCAATACGCCTGGCTGGGTGCAGCATTTCGCGATCGAGGTTGCCTCGGTCGAGGAAGTCGCCGCAGCGAAGGCGCGCTTGGAGGCAGCCGGCGTCGAGGTATTGGGCATCGTGGATCATGAGTTCGTCAACTCGATCTATTTCTTCGACCCGAACGGGCTGCGGCTTGAGATCACCACAAAGACGGACACTCCGGGCTTTCTCAAGAAGGCTGCCGACGAAGCGCACGGGCTTCTACAGAATTGGACTCAAGCCAAGCGGGCTAAGGGACTTTAGAAAACCCAGGGGCCTACGCCTCTGGATTTCCACCCAATCAGGTTTCGCGAAAATAGGGTTCAACGGTGCCAGTGAGCTTGACCGTCAGCCGGTTGCCGAAACGGTCGACCTTGTTGCCAAGCCCGACACGCACCCAGCCCTCGCTGACACAATATTCCTCGACATTGGTCTTCTCGATGCCGTTGAAGCGAATGCCGATGCCGCGCACCAACAGAACTTCATTGTAGAAAGGACTTTTGGGGTTCGTCGCAAGACGATCGGGCAATGTGTCGCTCATGGGTGCTTCTTACAAAACATCGCGGCAGTAGGCTAGCGGGCCGTCCAGCCTCCATCCTGGGTGAACACCTGACCGGTCACATAACTCGCCGCGTCGGAGCAAAGATACAGCACCAAGCCGCGCAGTTCTTCCGGCTTGCCACGGCGCCCCATCGGAGTGCCGTCGAGGATCGCCTGTTCGAAGGCTGCAACCTGCTCCTTGGTGCTGACGGCGCCGACCGCCGCGCCTAGCTTCGTGCCGCCATGCCAGCCGGGCGCGATCGCGTTGCAGCGTATGCCGTCAGTCCCGTATTCCAGGGCGATCTGCCGCGTAAGGCCGATGACGGCAGCCTTGGTGGCGAAATAGGCGGCCCCGATCCGAGAGAATCCAGGGTAAAATCCAACCAGGCCAGCAATGGATGAAAGGTTCACAATCGCGCCGCCGCCTTGCCGAAGCATCACCGGCAGCACTGCACGATTGGTGAGAAATACGCCTGTGAGATTAATATCGACCACGCGTTGCCATTCGGTCAACTGGGTTTCGTGCACGCGCTTGGCGGAACTCGCCACACCAGCGTTGGCAACCAGAATGTCGATGCGTCCAGCCTTCGCGACGCCGGCATCGACCATCGCCTGTACCTGGTCCTCCCGTGCAACATCAGCGGTCACGGCGTGTGCCCGGCGGCCGAGTTGGCCGATCAGCCCAGCGGTTTCCTCGGCCCATGAAGCCTCACGATCGGCGACAATGATTTCGGCTCCTGCCTCGGCCAGGCCAATCGCGAACTCGCGGCCGAGCCCATTACCTGCGCCGGTGACCAGAGCCACACGGCCGGTGAGATCGAACATCTTCATCGGGTTCCCTCCAATTCTCGGTGTGCGTCAGAGCAGTTCGGCCGAACCGTCTCCTGTGATGGCGGCGAGATAGCGCTTCAGTGAGAGCGCAACGCGCTGCTTGGCATTGCTGCGTATCTCACGTGGCGTGAATGCGCCGTAGATCGCGTCATACTTGTAGGGTTCCAGAACACGTTCGATCCGCTCGATCGCGGGCGCAGAGACCGGCAGCATGTTGGGGTAGGAGCGCAGCACGCTGACAAATTTGCGGTCCGGCGCGACCTGGATGATGTCACCACTGAGGAGGATTCCCTTATCGTGCTGCCAGTGCAGTACCGTGCCGCCAGGATAGTGACCGCCGCAGCAGATCAGGGTCATTGTCGGCATAATCTCGTGCGTTTCACCCGACCAGAAACTGATCGATGGGTCGGGGCGCAGCACCCATTCGCGATCGGCCTCGTGCAGGATCACCGGGCAGTCGAAACGGTGAGCCCACTCAATCATGGTTGAATAGTAATGCGGATGCGAGATCGCAATGGCCTTGATGCCACCCAGCGCCTTGATCAGCGAGACCGTTGAGTCGTCAATCAGTGGCACGCAGTCCCAAAGGATATTGCCCTCATTGGTGCGCAGCAGGAACGCGCGCTGGGCGATGCCGAATGCCGGCTGCGTCTCGATGCTGAACATGCCCGGTAGGTGCTCGCGCCACGCGTTGCGATGACCGCGGCCGAGATCGTCCAGCGTAGTCCAGCGCTGGCCGCGCGGGCCAACGAACTGGCGCTCGTCCTCGCAGATTGGACATGAGGGCGGCGGGGAAGCGCTGTCAGGATATTGTGTACCGCAGGTTTCGCAGAGGAATTTTGGCATGCTTCAGGGAACCACAATGAAAAGGTCTGTGTCGCCGGTCTGTTCACCGGCGGCGGTGATCAACGCGTGCGCCTGGCCGCGGTGGTGAGTCTGGTGATTGAACATGTGGGTGAGCAGGAAGCCACGCTGCCGACGCAGTTCACGTCCAAGTGCGGCGGAGTACCAGACCAGATCACTGTCCAACCAGGATTGCTCGACGGTCTTCGCCCAGTCGATGATATCGGTATCCATTCTCATGCGGGCAGCGCGGAGTTCGGTGAAATCCGGCTGCCATTCTGGGCTATTACGCATATGCACACCGTTGGCAGGCCAGCCGGCGAATCGGTGCATCCAGTTGCCGTCGCCCCAAAGAAGATGTGCCAGGGTGCCGTGAATGCTGCCCCAGAAGGCGCCCCGATCTGCGCGCCTGATATCGTCGGAGAGGCGCGCGGCGGCGCCATAGAGCCGCCGGTTCATTTCGGCATTGTAGGCAGCCATTGTGCGCGCGAAATCCGGTGTAATCATCGGCCATCCCCCTGCCCTGCCAGCAGACTAGACCGAAGACGCCCGACGGGTGGAGAGCGAAATTCAGGGCGTGTGCAAGGATTCGCAGAAGGCAACGATCTTCACGGCTGCCGCGCGCAAGGTCGTTTCCTCGGCAGCGTAGCTGATGCGCAGATACGGGCTCATGCCGAACGCCGCACCCTGCACCACGGCAACACCGGCCTCCTCGAGGATCGCCATCGCCACGTCCTCGTCATTGCGCAGCATGCGACCGGTCTGCGTGACCTTGCCGAGCAGGCCTGCCACGTTGGGATAGAGATAGAAGGCGCCTTCCGGACGATGACAGACGATTCCCGGCGCTGCGCGCAGAAGATCGACCAGCATGTCTCGCCGGGCGCGATAGATTTTCGCCTGCTCTGCAACCATCGTTTGCGAGCCGTCGAGGGCGGTCGCAGCGGCAGCCTGGGCGATCGAACAGGCTCCAGATGTGGCCTGGCCCTGCATATTGGACATCGCCTTGATCAGCGCACGCGGGCCACCGCCATAGCCGATTCGCCAGCCGGTCATCGCGTAGGTCTTAGCCACACCGTTGAGGGTAAGGATACGGTCCTTCAGATCGGGTGCAACGGCAGCAATGGAGGGGTTTTTCCAGCCGTCATAGATCAGATGCTCGTAGATCTCATCTGACAGCACCCAGATGTCGGGATACCGACGTATCACTGCGGCCAGGGCACCGATATGTGCCGGCGTGGCTGCGGCACCAGAGGGATTGTTGGGATAGTTCAGCACCAGCCAGCGCGTGCGCGGAGTGATCGCGGCCTCTAAAGCCTCCGGCGTGAGGACGAAGCCATCGGCCTCTGTGCTGAGGACTTCCACAACAATTCCACCACAGAGCTGAGCGATCAGCTGGTAAGCACCGAAATAGGGTGCGGGCAGCAGCACCTCGTCACCATCGTCGATGGTCGCCATGAAGGCGTTGTAGATGACTTGCTTGCCGCCATTGGCGACCATGATCTCATCTAGCGCGTAGGTGAGATCATTTTCGCGCGCGAATTTG
>CAIVDX010000275.1 GCA_903904805.1 uncultured Rhodospirillales bacterium | reverse complement strand
GTCACGGCCAGAACGCCGTTGCGGATGATCTCGACGGTGACTGCGTCGACGCTGTGCTGTGTGCTCATGTCCGATCGCTCCCGATCGCGATGTCAAGATTGCCGAACGCGTCCACCACGAGGCTGTCGTGCGGGGCGAGAACGGTGGTGGAGGCGTGTTCCTCGATGAGCGCGGGCCCGGCGATCCTGTTGCCGGCGCGCAACTCGGTGCGGATATAGACGGGCGTGTCGACATGCCCACCAGCACTGCGGAAATACACCTTCTTGCTGCCGCGCAGCGCCGCGCCGACCGGGGTCTCCTCGCCCAACGGAATGCGCTCGCGCGGCGGCTTCAGCATCACGCCGGATACCGTCACCCGCAAACTCACCAGTTCCGCCGGCTCCTTCGGCGCGTTGGTGCCGTAACGCACGGCATGCAGATCATCGAAATGCGTCTTGATGGCATCGCGATCCGCGCGTTCGAAATACACCATCGGCAGATCGACGGTCACCGCATGTTCCTGCCCGACATAGCGCATGTCGGCGGCGCGCGAGATCACCACGCTCTCGGGATTGATCGCGGAATCCTTCAGCGCCTCGCGCCCCTCGGCTTCCAACTCGGCGTAGATCGATTCGATCTCCGAGAAATCGGCACTCGCCAGCCGCCGGAAGCAAGACCGCACATAGTCGTAACGCAGATCGGAAAACAGCATGCCATAGGCCGAGAAATGGCCAGGCGAGAACGGGATCAGCACGCGGCGGATGCCGATCTCTCGCGCGATCGCGGAGGCATGCAGCGGGCCCGCACCACCATAGGTCACCATGGCGAAAGCACCGGCATCCAGCCCACGCTCAGTGGTCACGCCCTTCACCGCGTGCGACATGGCCGTGACGGCGATGCGCAGAATGCCATCGGCCGTCGCCACCGCATCAAGCCCGAGCGGGCCGCCGACGCGATTGAGCGCCGCCTCGGCAGCGGCAACGTCGAGCTTCATTTCACCGCCAAGGAAATGCTCGGGGTCGAGACGGCCGAGCAGCAGGTTGGCGTCTGTCACCGTCGGCTCCAGCCCGCCGCGGCCATAGCAGGCCGGGCCAGGCATCGAGCCCGCGCTCTGCGGACCCACGCGCAGCGCGTTGCCCTCGGCAAGCCTGGCGATCGAGCCGCCGCCAGTGCCCACCTCGAAGATATCCATCATGGGGATCTGGATCGGCAACGCGCGCTCATAGCCGCCGATCAGCGCGCTGCCGGTGGTGAGCGGCACGCCGGCCGCGATCACGCCGGCCTTGGCGGTGGTGCCGCCCATGTCGAAGGCGATGGCGTCAGGCAAGCCGAGCTGGGCACAGATCGCCTGCGCACCGATCACACCCGCCGCGGGGCCCGATTCCAACATGCGCACACAATCGCGCCGGGCATGCGCCACGGGGAACAGGCCGCCGGTGGATTGCACCACATAGAAGGCGCCATCAAAGCCTTTTGCATCCAGATGGTCGTCCAACTCGCCCAGATACGCCGCCACGCGCGGGCCGATATAGG
>CAIVDX010000274.1 GCA_903904805.1 uncultured Rhodospirillales bacterium | reverse complement strand
GTCGCCGACCGACGCGCCCGCGCCGCCGCCTTGCGCGAGGCGGCGCGGGCGACCGCCACCGACTTCCATGCCGGCTTCATCGGCCGCGACGTGGTTGTGCTCGCCGAGACGGACGTGCGCGGCCACTCCGAGGAATTCGCCCCCGTGCGCCTCGCCGGCGCCACGCCCGGCGCAGTGCTGCGTGCGCAGGTGGTCGCGGCTGACGCTGACACCCTCAGATTGGCGGCCTGACCATGGCACTTGGCTTTCTCTCCCGCCTCAAGGCCGGTCTGGCGCGCAGCACCTCGCGCCTCACCGAGGGCATCACCGCCGCCATCACCCGCCGCCGGCTGGATGACGCCGCACTCGACGAGCTGGAGGAGGCCCTGATCGCCGCCGACCTCGGCACCGCCGTCGCGCGGCGCGTGATCGCCAGCTTCCGACGCACACGGTTCGGCAAGGATGTCAGCCCCGAGGAGATCCGCGACGCGCTGGCCGAGGAACTCGCCGCGGTGCTCGATCCGGTGGCGAAACCGCTGGAGATCGACCCAACCCACGCGCCGCACGTGGTGCTTGTTGTGGGCGTGAACGGCACCGGCAAGACCACCACGATCGGCAAGATGGCCCTGTTTTACAAGGAGCTCGGCCTGCGCCCGATGCTCGTCGCCGGTGACACCTTCCGCGCCGCCGCCGTCGAGCAGCTGCAGGTGTGGGGTGAGCGCACCGGCGCGCCGGTGATTTCCGCCCCACCGAATTCGGATGCCGCCGGCCTCGCCTACTCCGCGCTGGAACGCGCCCGCGCCGAAGGGGCCGACCTGCTGCTGATCGACACCGCCGGGCGCCTGCACAACAAGGCCGCGCTCATGGAGGAGCTCAGCAAGATCATCCGTGTGATCCGCAAGGTGGACCCCACCGCGCCGCATTCGGTGCTGCTGGTGCTGGACGCCACCACCGGACAGAACGCGATCAGCCAGGTGAAGATCTTCAAGGAGATGGTGGATGTCTCCGGCCTGGTCGTCACCAAACTCGACGGCAGCGCGCGGGGCGGCATTGTGGTGGCCCTTGCGGAGGCGTTTGGGCTGCCGGTGCATGCGGTTGGTGTGGGCGAGCAGGCAGGCGATCTCAGGCCGTTCTCGGCGCGGGAGTTTGCGCGCGGGTTGGTGGGGGAAGGGTAAGTCAAGAACGTTCTTTTTTGAAAAAAGAACCAGAAAACTTTTGGACGTTAAGCGCGATCAGCGAATAGGCGCAGGACTTTTTCCATGTCGTAGGGCTTTTCTATAAGCGAATCCGGCTCCCACTCGCTGCGAGGGGTGGCGAAGAAGTCGCCGCCATAGATGTGAATCGCCGCCGTCACGCGGCTGAGAGGATTCACCACGGAGTGCACGACATCCTCACCCATCGCGATGGTGTCGCGCTCACGCAACGATCTGGCCCCCGCCGCCTCGACACGGCCCTCCGCATCGCCAGGCAGGCGCCGCCACATGATGTTGTCCTCCGCACCGGCATAGACGCCGATGACAGCCCACTGCTCATGATTATGCGGCATGATCACCATCTTGGGCTGCCACAGCACATTCAGGATGGTCAGCTCCGGCGAGCGATAGAGCGGCACGAGCCCGCCCTCAGTCGGCGCGCCGAGGGCCGCGATCACCGAGGCCGGCTCCGACACCGCGCGGGCGAGGATGTCCTTGATGTGACGGGAGGCGTTCTCGCCGCCGATGACGGCGCGGCAATCGGCGATCAGCTGGTCCGTGTCGAACATGGTGCGGCTCCTCAATGTCTGCAGGATGGGCTGGTCCGTGCGGCAAGGCTGAGCTGCATCGGGCCACACCATCGGGCGCTCATGCCAGCATTTCCATGTGACAAGCGCAGGGCGGTCACCGTCGTTCGGATCTGGGCAGCGACCATGGCGCACAAAAGCGCTGCACCGCGCCGATCAGCTGGAAGAAGATCAGGCTCACGCTCACCAGCAGCATCAGCGCCGCGAAGGCCTGGTTGACCTTGAAGAACGATGTGGAGAACTGGATGAAATAGCCCAGGCCATGTTCGGCGGCGACAAATTCGGCCACCACCGCCCCCACGACAGACAGCGTGGTGGAGATCTTCAGCGCGGAAAAGATGTAGGGCAGCGCGAAGGGAAGGCGGATATGCAGCATCTCACGCGCACGATCCGCCCGCAGCGAGCGCGACAATTCCACCAGCTCCTCCGGCGTTGCCAGCAGCCCCGCCGTTGTGGTGACCACAATCGGGAAGAAGGCGATCAGGAAGGTGATCACCACGCGCGGCAGGTCCGAGGCGCCCAGCGTCACCACGATGATCGGCGCGACCGCGACAATCGGGGTGGAGTGCACGACAACGATCATCGGATAGACCATCCGCGAGAGCAGCTTCGAGGATGCGAGCAACACCGCGGTGGGGATCGAGATGACGATCGCGGCGAGATAGCCCATCAACGCGACGCGGATCGTCGCCCACGCATTCACCAGCCAGATCGAGCGACTCTGCTCGCCAAAGCCGCGCACGATGTCGCTGGGTGCCGGCAGCAGAAAATCGGGGATGCCGAACAGCGCGCAGGCCAGCTCCCAGCATGCCACCACGCCGACAAAGCCGAGCACTGGAGCGAATCTGCGCAGCAGGACGGCGGCTCTACTGGGCAGTTGCGGCCTCGGTGGGTCGGCGGGTGAAGAGTTGCGAGCGGATCTGGTTCGACAGGCTGCTGAAGGCCGGGTCGGAGAGCGAGGCCAGCGTGCGCGGCCGCGGCAACGGCACCGTGAGAATTTCCCGTACCGTGCCTGGCCGTGGAGACATCACGATGATGCGGTCGGCCAGCAGCACCGCTTCGGGGATGGAATGGGTGATGAACAGCACGGTTTTTGGCCGTTCGGTCCAGATGCGCAGCAGTTCGAAGCTCATCTCATCGCGGGTGAGCGAGTCGAGCGCGGAGAAGGGCTCATCCATCAGCAGAATATCGGGATCCAGCAGCAGTGCGCGGGCGATCGCCACGCGCTGCTGCATGCCGCCGGAGAGCTGCTCGATCCGTGCGCTGGCAAAACTTTCCAGCCCGACCAGTTCGAGCAGTTCCCGCGCGGTCTTGCGCTGCACCTCTGTCACTCGCCCGTGCTTGTGCCGGAACGGAAAGGTGACGTTGTTGAGCACGTCGAACCAGGGCAGCAATGTCGGCTTCTGGAACACGATGCCGATATCATCGCGCGGTTCGGTCACCTTTCGGTCATAGACGCGCAGATCGCCGCCCGTGATCGGCACCAGTCCGGCGATCTCACGCAGCAGGGTCGACTTGCCGCAGCCGGAGGGGCCGAGAACGGCGACGAATTCGTGCCGGCCGATCTCGAATGTCACATCCTGCAGAGCCAGCAGCCTGGTGCCGTTGTCCAGGGTGAAGTCCTGGCGAACGTCGCGGAAGGAAATGACCGGCGGTGGCGTCATTGCGGGATGAAGCTGCGATCAACCGTCTGCTCGGGAGCGAGCTTGTCGAGCGCGATGCCCTGGGCCTTGGCGGTCCATTCCCAGGTCTTGGCCACGCCCACCTTGGTGAGCGCGCCGAAGCCGTCGCGCCGGGCGATGTCGTTGTCGATCAAGGCGGGCAGCGTGAGGAATTGCTGTTTCACCAGGGCGGCGTCCATTTCCGGGAAGATCTCGACCATCGCCTTCGCGACATCGTCGGGGTTCTGCAGCGCGGCCTTCTCGGCGGCGATGAATGCCTTGGCGAAGCGCTTGACCACGTCCGGCTTGCCGGCGATCAGCTTCTCCGAGGCGAAGACAGAGTAGCCGTAGCCATCAAAGCCGGCTTCCGACCAGGGCAGGATCGACAGCGCCTTGCCCTGCCCGCCCAGCGCCTTGACGAAGGGCGGCGCGGCGGTGGTCCAGGCGATCGTGCC
>CAIVDX010000273.1 GCA_903904805.1 uncultured Rhodospirillales bacterium | reverse complement strand
TCGACGGCACCACGCTGCGCTAAAAACTCAGGATCCTGCACGGCACCATGCCGGAAAAACGTGCCGACGTGTCGGTCTTCATCGACGTCATCGGCATGCCCTGGACGCCAATGCCATGCGCCGCCGCGAATTCCGCCGCGCCTGGTGCCGCTAACCCCATGCCAAACCTGTGTTGCTGCTTTTTTTCAAAAAGGAAGCACCTTCAAAAAGGCAGCGCGTGGTGTGTCACCTGATCAGCGCATCAACAGACCAGGCCCCAGGACCCAGCAAGGCGATCACCGCCGCCGTCCCCGCCCAGAAAATCGCATATTCCACCCCGTGCCGGTTCCAGAACCATCCCCCCTGCCACAGGGACACGCGCACCATCCCGGCATTGAGGCACAGCGTCAGCACCGCCGCCCCATCGGTGGCGAGGCCGAGCAGCAGGCAGCCACCCGCGATGATCTGCGCCGCACCGATCACCCGCACCCAGGCGAGCGGCGGATGCAATCCGTTGGCGGCGAAGTTCGCCGTCACCGCCGGCACATTGCCCCGCAGCAGGCCGAATTTCTGCAGCCCGTGGGGCAACTGAAAGCCGCCGGCAAGAATGCGCAGCAGCAGCATGGCAAGCGAGAAACGATCGAACATGGCAACAGCCTAGAGCGTTGCGCTCAGTCGGCCAAGGCGCGGGCAAGCGCGGCGCGCAATGCCGGCAGCGTTTCGGCATCGAACCATGGCGTCCGGCGCTGCCAGGCGGTGGTCCGCCACGACGGATGCGGCAGCGGAAAATATCGCGGCAGATGCTGCCGAAACTCCCGCACCCGCGCCTCCACCGGGCCTTTGCCCAGCGCGCCGGTGATCGCATAGGCCCCCACCAGCAGGGTCAGGCGCAGCTGGGTCAGCAGCGGCAGAATCCGCGGATGCCACAACGGCGCGCATTCCGGCCGCGGCGGCTTGTCACCCCCGCGCGGCAGCACGCCGGGATAGCACAGGCCCGAGGGCAGAAACCCCACCTGCGCCACATCGTAGAACTGCGCGCGCCCCATCCCCATCCAGCCGCGCAGCCGATCGCCGGAGGCATCGTCGAACGGCACCCCGGACTCGTGAACCTTCGTGCCCGGCGCCTGGCCGATCACCAGCACCCGCGTCGCCGCCGACAGCCACACCACCGGGCGCGGCCCCAGCGGCAGATGCGCCGCGCACAGCGTGCAGGCGCGCGCCTCACGGAGCACCATGTCGAGCCTGCTGGCCATCACGCCAGCTCATACTCCACTTCGGCGGTATAGACCGAACGTTCCTTGCCCAGCCGCGAGCTGAACAGCACGAACTCCCCCACCGTGAACGGCTCGGCGGCGAACAGATTATGCTGGCCGATAAAGCCCGCCGCCGACGCTTCGGACACATTATCGAGCCGCGCGATGGTCACATGCGGGGTGAAGCGCCGCTTCTCCGCCGGCAGCCCCACACGCTGCAACGCCGTCTCGATCTTGCCCTGCAGCCGATCCAGCGGCTCGCACCGCGCGGCGCCAACCCACAGCTGAGTCGGCCGCCCGCCCTTGTGAAACGCCCCCAGCCCGGTCAGCCGCAGATCGAACGGCCGCAGCCGCAACGCTGCCAGCGCATGGTCGATCTCCTCGGCCACATGGTGCGGCGTTTCGCCGATGAAGCGCAGCGTGAGGTGATAATTCTCCGGCGGCACCCAGCGCGCGCCCTGCAGCGAGCCCGCCAGGCCCGAGAGGCGTTCCTTCACATCCCAGGGCAGCTCCAGACCCACGAACAGCCGCATCATGGCACGCTCACCTTGTCCAGCAGACGCAGCACCATCGGTAGCAGCCGGTCGACGATTCGCTGCACGCCAATCGCGTTCGGGTGCAGCCCATCCGCCTGGATCAGCTCCGGATGCGCCGCCACCCCCTCCAGAAAGAACGCGTCGAACAGAATGCCCGGCCGGGATGAAAGCCGGGTGAACACCGCGCGGAACGCCTCGGTATAGTCCCGCCCCAGATTGGGCGGCGCCTCCATGCCCGACAGCAGCACCGGGATCCCCGCCAGCCGGTCCAGAATGGCGGTGAGGTTCTTCTCCATCTCCTCCGGGCTCAGCGCCCGCAGCCCGTCATTCGCACCAAGCTCGACAATCGCCGCATCCGGCTTGTCCGCCATCACCCAATCCAGCCGCGCGAGCCCGCCGGCGCTGGTGTCGCCCGAAACCCCGCCATCCAGGATCGTCACCTGCCGCCCGGCTCCGGCAAGGGCCGCCGCCAGCCGCGCCTCGAACCCCTGCTCATGCGGCAGGCCGTAGCCGGCGGTCAGGCTGTCACCCAGGGTCAGCAGACGAATGGGGCGCGACCCGGCGCCACCAAGCAGGGCGGCGATGGCAACAAAAACACCCCTGCGGGTCCAGCCTGACCTGTTTCCCGCCGCGCGCGCGCCATATGAGTTCGGCATGGACGCTCACACCCCGCACGAATCCCGCACCAACGAAGCCCCGCCCGCCCCGATGGTGCGTGCCCGCGGCCTCGGCCTGACCCTGCCCGGCCCCTCCGGACCGGTCAACATCCTCGCCGGCCTGGATCTCGACCTCGCCGCCGGTGAATCGGTCGGCCTGGTCGGCCCCTCCGGCTCCGGCAAAACCAGCCTGCTGATGCTGCTCGCCGGCCTTGAGCGCCCCACCGCCGGCGCCATCGCCGTGCAGGGCGAGGCGATCGAGGGCATGGACGAAGACAGCCTGGCCCGCTTCCGCCGCCAGCGCATCGGCATCGTCTTCCAGGCCTTCCACCTGATCCCCTCGATGACCGCCGAGCAGAATGTCGCCGTGCCGCTCGAACTCGCCGGCGCGGCGGATGCCCGCCAGCGGGCGCGCGAGGTGCTGGTCTCCGTCGGCCTCGGCCACCGGCTCGACCATCTGCCCGGCATGCTCTCCGGCGGCGAACAGCAGCGCGTGGCCCTCGCCCGCGCCTTCGCCCCCCGCCCGGCCCTGCTGCTGGCCGACGAACCCACCGGCAATCTCGACCAGGCGACCGGCGAGGCCGTGATGAACCTGCTGTTCGGCCTGCGCGCCCGGTTCGGCACCACCCTGTTCCTCGTCACCCACGACCCCGCTTTGGCCGCCCGCTGCGACCGGATTCTGCGGATGCGCAACGGAGCGCTGGAACCGGCATGATTCGCCTCGCCGCGATCTACGCCGCCCGCGAGGTCCGCGCCGGCGCCCGTGGGCTGCGGGTCGCCCTCGCCTGCCTCGCACTCGGCGTCGGCACCATCGCCGCGGTCGGCGGCCTGCGCACCGGCATCGAAGCCGGCCTGAGCGACAATGCCCGCACCCTCGCCGGCGGCGACATCGCCATCGATGGCGGCGCCCAGGAGCTGCCCGCCAGCCTCGCCCCCTGGCTCACCGCCCGCGGCGACCGCGTCTCCGCCGACACCCGCCTGCGCGCCCTGCTCGCCGCCCCCGCCGGCGACCGCCTGCTGGTGGAGCTGAAATCCATCGACGCCGCATGGCCCCTGCTCGGCGACGCCGCGCTCGCGCCCGCCCAGCCAGTCGCCACCGCCCTCGCCAGAACCGACGGCAGCTGGGGCGCCGCCGCCGCCCCCATCGTGCTGGAGCGCCTGCGCCTCAAACCCGGCGACAGCGTGAAACTGGGCGACGGCATGTTCACCCTGCGCGCCGCGCTCACCGCCGAGCCCGACAATGGCGCCGGCGCCTTCTCCCTCGGCCCGCGCGTGCTGATCGCCGCCGACGCGCTCGCCGCCACCGGCCTGATCCAGCCCGGCGCGCTGCTCAACCACGACCTGCATGTGGTGCTGCCCGACGGCCGCGACCCCGCCGCCGAGCGCGACGCCATCCGCGCGCAGTTCCCCAACACCGGCTGGCGCATCCGCCTGGCCAGCGACGGCTCGCCGATGGTGCAGCGCCTGCTCGATCAGGCGACCCTGTTCCTCACCCTGGTCGGCCTCGGCGCGCTGCTGGTCGGCGGTGTCGGCGTCGGCATGGGGGTGCGCGGCTGGCTGGAGGGGCGGGCCCGCTCGATCGCCATCCTGCGGTGCCTTGGCGCGCCGCAGCGCCTGCTCTTCCTCACCTGCCTGTTCGGCGTGATGACCCTGTGCGCCGCCGGCATCGCCTTCGGGCTCGCCGCCGGGGCGATCCTGCCGCCGGCCGTCTTCTGGGCGTTCGGCGACATGCTGCCCGCGCCGCCCCATATCGGCCTGTATCCCGGCGCGCTCGGCCAGGCCGCCGGCACCGGGCTGCTGGTCGCCGCCCTGTTCAGCCTCGCCCCGGTCGCCCGCGCGGCCACCATCTCCGGTGCCGCCCTGTTCCGCGACCTGGTGCTGCCCACCGCCCGCCGCCCCGGCGCGCGCCTGCTCGCCGGCCTCGCCGGGCTCACCCTGGCCCTGGTCGCCCTGGTGCTCGCCACCGCGCCCGACCGAAAATTCGCCCTCGGCTTCTGCGCCGCCGCCGCCGCCACGCTGCTGATCTTCCGCGCCGCCGGCTGGGCGCTGATCGCCCTCGCCCGCATCGCGCCGGAGCCCCGCGCCGTCTGGGCCCGCCTCGGCCTGTCCGCGCTGCACGCCCCGGCCTCGCCGAGCGCCGTCATCCTCGTCGCGCTGGGCATCGGCCTGTCGATGCTCACCACGCTGGGCGACGTGCGCGCCAACATCGACCGCGAGCTGGTCGAGCAGCTGCCCACCAACGCCCCCAGCCTGTTCTTCATCGATCTGCAGCGCGACCAGGTCGCCCGCTTCAACCAGCTGCTCGGCACCACACCGAGCGAGCAGGTGCCGAACATGCGCGCCCGCATCGTCGCCATCAACGGCGTGCCGGTCGACCAGATCCGCGCCAGTGCCGACAGCCGCTGGGCGCTCGATGGCGATCGCGGCCTCACCTGGTCCGCCACCCCGCCGCCGGGCACCCGCATCGTCGCCGGCAGCTGGTGGCCCGCCGACTATACCGGCCCGCCGCAGCTCTCGATGGACGCCACCATCGCCCGCGGCTGGGGCCTGTCGCTCGGCGGCATCCTGCGCGTCAATGTCGGCGGGCGAGACATCGACCTCACCGTCACCTCCCTGCGCGACGTGCAATGGCGCAGCATGGGGATCAATTTCACTCTGGTCGCCAGCCCGGGCCTGCTCTCCAACGCGCCGCAATCGGTAATCGCCACCATCCATTCCGACCCCGCCGAGACCGCCGGCCTGCTGCGGCGCGTGGCCGACGCGCTGCCCAACATCACCGCCATCGACATCACCGACCTGCTCGCCACCCTGGCCACCCTGGTCGGCCGCATCTCGGCCGGTCTCGCCGGCGTCGGCGGCCTCGCTCTGCTCTCCGGCGCCCTGGTGATGGCCGGCGCCGTCGCCGCCACCCAGCCGCGCCGGGTGGCCGAGGCGGTGGTGCTGAAGGTGCTGGGCGCCACCTCCTGGCAGATCCGCGCCGCCTGGATCGTCGAGTTCGCCGGGCTCGGCCTCGCCGCCGGGCTGATCGCCGCCGCGGTGGGCGCCGCCGCCGGCTGGGCCGTCATGCGGCTGGTGCTGG
>CAIVDX010000272.1 GCA_903904805.1 uncultured Rhodospirillales bacterium | reverse complement strand
GGATGCCAGCCGCCTCACCCCGGAGAACGCCGCTGCCGTCGCCCTCGGCGCCGTGCTGCGCGCCTGGCGCTTTGATCGCTATCGCACCAAGGAAAAGCCGGAAGATAAGCCGAAGCTCGCCTCGCTCAACATCCTCACCACCGACCCCGAGGCGGCGCTGGCCGTCTGGACGAAGCTGCGTGCCGTCGCCGACGGCATTTTCGTTACGCGCGAGCTGGTCAGCGAACCCGCCAACATCCTCACGCCGATCGTGATGGCCGAGCGCGCCGCCGCCTTGTCGAAGCTGGGTCTGGAGATCGAGGTGCTCGACGAGCACGACATGAAGAAACTCGGCTTCGGCGCACTGCTGGGCGTGGCGCAGGGTAGCGACAATCCGCCGCGCATGGTGGTAATGAAATGGCCGGGCAAATCCGGCAAGGGCCACAAGCTCGACAACCCCGTCGCCTTCATAGGCAAGGGCGTCACGTTTGATACTGGTGGCATCAGCATCAAGCCCGCCGCGGGCATGGAAGAAATGAAATGGGACATGGCCGGCGCCGGCACAGTGATCGGCCTGATGGCCGCATTGGCCGGCCGCCGCGCAGCTGTCGATGCGGTGGGACTGGTGGGGCTGGTGGAGAACATGCCCGGCAGCAATGCGCAGCGCCCGGGCGATGTGGTCACCAGCTATTCCGGCCAGACCATCGAGGTTCTGAACACCGACGCCGAAGGGCGCCTGGTGCTCGCCGATGTCGTTTGGTATTGCCAGGAGCAGTTCGCGCCGAAATACATGATCGATCTCGCAACGCTCACCGGCGCGATGATCGTCGCATTGGGCCATGAATTCGCCGGCATCTTCGCCACCGACGATTTGCTGGCGCAGCAGCTTGTCGCCGCTGGCTTCGAGGTGGGTGAGCCGGCCTGGCGCATGCCGCTCGGCGAGGACTATGACAAGCAGCTGAAATCCGAGATCGCGGACATGAAGAACATCACCGGCCGTGCCGGCAGTTCGATCACCGCAGCGCATTTCATCGGCCGCTTCACCAACAATGTCCCCTGGGCGCATTTCGACATCGCCGGTGTGGCCTGGAGCAGCAAGGACACCGCCTGCGTGCCAAAGGGCGCGACCGCCTGGGGTGTGCGGCTGCTCGATCGGTTCGTGAGCAATCACTTCGAGAGCTGACCCGATGAAGGTGCGCTTCGCGAGGTCCGCCGACAAGGCAGCGGTCGAGGTCCGGCCGCTGCTGCAGGGCGACTTCATTCCGGATACGGCGCGCGAGGATGCGTTTTCCGGCTTTGCTGGTCAGGCCAGCGAGATTTGGCTTGATCGGCGTGTGCTGGTGGTGGGTGTCGGTTCGGCATGGAGCAATCGCTCGGCCGAACGGGCCGGCGCGGTGGCGGCATCGCGCACGCTGGATGTCGCGCGCATCGCCATCGACGCACGCAAGCTGCCCGCCGACATCGCGGCATCGTTGGCGTTCGGCGCTGTGCTGCGCGGCTGGCGGATGGAACGCTATCGCAGCAAACCCGCAGAGGACACGCCGCGCCTGAACGCGATCGACGTACTGACCGACGAACCTCGTGCGGCGCGTGCCGCATGGGACAGGCTGCGCCCGGTGTTGCGCGGCATCCTCTGGGCACGCCGCGCCGTCACCGATCCGGCAAACGTGCTCACGCCCGAAAAATTCTGTGGCCGTCTAAAGAAACTCGAACGTCACGGGCTGGAATTGGAGGTGCTGGAGCGCCGACATCTAAAGCGCGCGGGACTTGGCGCGTTGCTCGCGGTGGGCGGTGGCTCAATCAATCCGCCACGCCTGGCGATCCTGCGCTGGCGCGGCAGGATCGACGCGCCGCCGGTGGTGTTCTGCGGCAAGGGCATCACCTTCGACACTGGCGGCATCAGCATCAAGCCAGCCGACAAGATGTGGGAGATGCGCGCCGACATGGCCGGTGCGGCCGCCGCGGTCGGTGCAATGATCGCGCTCGCGCGACGCAAAAGCCCCGCGCCCGCCATCGCCGTTCTGGCATTGGCGGAAAATGCTCTCAGCGCAACAGCCTATCGCCCCGGCGACATTCTGCACACCGTCGATGGCACCACCATCGAGGTGATTGACACCGATGCCGAAGGGCGCCTGGTGCTGGCCGATGCGCTCGGCTGGTCGCGCCTCAATCTCGCGCCGCGGGCTATGATCGATCTCGCCACGCTCACCGGCAGCATCGTCACCGCGTTGGGTCACGAGATGGCAGGCCTGTTCGACAACAATGCCGCCTTCGCCGCGTCCATCGCCGCTGCCGGCGAAGCGGTGGGCGAGCGTGTGTGGCGCATGCCGATCGCTGCCGGCTATCGCGAGGATCTGCGGTCGGACATCGCCGACCTCAAGCAATGCGCCAGCGGCCGTCTGCAGCCCGACGCCTGCCAGGCGGCCGCCTTGCTGGAGAATTTCGCGGGCTCCACGATGTGGGCACATCTGGACATCGCCGCGATGGAAAGCCGCGAGATGGCGGACGAATTTCATGCATCCGGAGCCACCGGCTTTGGCGTGCGCCTGCTCGACCGCCTGATCGCCCAGCGCTTTGAGGATGCGGATGGCTGAGGTCGGTTTCTACCACCTCACCCGCACCGCGGCCGATCTCGCGCTGCCCGCGTTGCTCGGTCGCACCTTATCCGCTGGCCAACGCGCTTTGGTCCTGTGTGGCTCGCCTGAACGCGTCGCGGCGCTCGATGAGGCCCTGTGGCTCTGCCCGGAGCCGGATTGGCTGCCGCACGGCACGACACGCATGGGGCACGCCGCACAGCAGCCAATCTGGCTGACCGACCTGCCGCCTTTCAACGCCGAGGCCGTCGAGAATGGCGCACGATTTTTGTTTCTGCTCGATGGCGCCACAGCCCCGCTCGATCTGTTCGACCGCGTGTTCGATCTGTTCGACGGCCAGGACGAGACGGCCGTCGCCGCCGCCCGCACCCGCTGGCGCGCCGCGAAAGAGGCCGGTCACGCACTGACCTATTGGCAGCAGGGCCCGCGCGGCTGGGAGAAAAAATGATCGCGGCGCGCTACCTGGTCGCGCTGCTGCTGCCGATGGCGGCCTGCAGCACGCCGCCATCCTGCCCCGCGCCCGCCCAGCCAGGTCTGCTCGCGCAGCTCTATTTCGGCGGCAATGTCACTGATGCAGACTGGGACGATTTCATCACGCGCAACGTGATGGCGGCCTTCCCCGAAGGCTTCACCGTGCTGCGTGCCGAGGGCGCGTGGAAGGGCGGATCGGAGCACTCCCATCTTCTGCAGCTCGCGGCACCCGACACCGCCGACACGCAGCAGCGACTCGACAGCCTCGCCAGCGCCTATCGCGGCAGGTTCGCGCAGCAATCCGTGCTGCGCGTGATCCAGCCGGCCTGCATCGCCTTCTAGGCGTGCTCGCCACCAATCGCGTTCAGCCGCGCCACCACGTCATCCGACAAAGTCATTGACGCCGCAGCGAGATTTTCCCGCATATGCGCAACCGACGACGTTCCGGGGATGAGCAGGATGTTCGGCGAGCGCCGCAGCAACCAGGCGAGCGCAACCTGCATCGGCGTCGCACCGAGTTCGGCCGCGGCCGC
>CAIVDX010000271.1 GCA_903904805.1 uncultured Rhodospirillales bacterium | reverse complement strand
TGCGCTGTATTGGGATTTTATCGCGCGCCATGCCGAGCGTTTCGCGGGCAATCCGCGCATGGCGATGCCGGTGCGCAGCTGGGCGAAGATGGCGCCGGATCGGCAGGCGGCGCTGCGCGGGCGGGCGGCGGAGCTGTTGACGATGCTGGAGGCAGGCTCTTTGCTATAGGGGTTGCCTGCCTTTCATCCTCCAGCGACGAGTGCGCCCATGACCCAGGACGAGCATTTCATGGCCATCGCGATCGAGGAGGCGCGGGCGGGGGCGGCGATGGGTGAGCAGCCGTTCGGCGCGGTGGTGGTGCGCGATGGCGCCGTGGTCTGCCGCACGCGCAGCCTCAAGGTCTCCACCTCCGACACCACCGCCCATTCGGAGACGCTGGCGATCAAGACGGCGACGCAGACGCTGCAGACCCGCACACTGACGGGCTGCACCTTCTACTGCACCTGCGAGCCCTGCCCGATGTGCCTTGGCGCGATCCTCAACAGCGGGATCACGCGCCTGGTGATCGGCGCGCGCAATGCTGATGTCGCGCGGCTGGGCACATTGGCGTTCAACTACAAAGACTACACGGTGGAGAGCTTTGCCGAGATGGTCGGCTGGGAGCTGGAGCTGCGGCCGGGCGTGCTGGGCGAGGAATGCATCGAGCTGTATCGCAGCGCGGTTGTCGAGCTGACGCGCTAGTCACCGGGCCTCCATGGGCATGCGGCGGGAATTGTGAAGGGGGGATCGGCCGGCCGATCTGTCCCGACCGGCATTCCGTGGTCGCATTCCTTCCGTGAGGCGCAGGGCATGCGCCTTGCTTCGCGGCACGCAGATATTTCCGCGAAAGGACCGCCTCGTATGAGCATCGACCCGTTCGATCCCAATGTTCGTCTGCATGGCTGCGCCTGCGGTGCCCATGCCAGCCAGGCCGAGCATAATCTGGCCGTGGGGACCGACGCCCGCCTGAGGGGCGCGGTCGAGGGCGCGGTGATGCGGGCGCTGTTTCCCAATGATGCGCGGCGCCGGGCGTTTTTGAGCGCGGTGGGGCGCGGCACCGCGGCGGCGGCTGTCGCTGCGTTGTTCCCGATCGCCGCGGCGACCGAGGCGCTGGCGCAGGCGGGAGTGCCCGAGAAAAAGGCATTGAAGGTGGGTTTCATCCCGATCACCTGCGCGACGCCGATCATCATGGCGGCGCCGATGGGCTTCTACGCCAAGCAGGGGCTGGAGGTGGAGGTGGTGAAGACCGCCGGCTGGGCCGTGATCCGCGACAAGACGCTGAATGGCGAATATGACGCCGCGCATATGCTCAGCCCGATGCCGCTGGCGATCTCGCTGGGTCTGGGCGCGCCGGCGCAGCCCTACACGGTGGCGGCGATCGAGAACATCAATGGTCAGGCCATCACTCTTTCGCTGAAGCACAAGGACCGGCGCGATCCGAAGGACTGGAAGGGCATGCGCTTCGCGGTGCCGTTCGACTATTCGATGCATAATTATCTGCTGCGCTATTATCTGGCGGAGCACGGGATCGATCCCGACACCGATGTGCAGATCCGCGCGGTGCCGCCGGCGGACATGGTGGCCAATCTGCGGGCGGACAATATCGACGGCTTTCTGGGGCCGGATCCGTTCAACCAGCGCGCGGTGTTCGACGGGGTGGGATTCATCCATATCCTGTCACGCGAGATCTGGGACGGGCATCCGTGCTGCGCATTCGGGGCGTCGAAGAAGATGGCGGTTGACACGCCGAACACCTTCGCGGCGCTGCTGCGCGCGATCATCGACGCGACCGAATATGCGCATGACCCTGCCCATCGCAGCGAGATCGCGACCGCCATCGCGCCGGCCAATTATCTGAACCAGCCGGTGACCGTGCTGGAGCAGGTGCTGACCGGCACCTTTGCCGATGGTCTTGGTGGGGTCAAGAAGGTTCCGGACCGGCTCGATTTCGATCCGTTCCCGTGGCAGTCCTTCGCGGTATGGATGCTCACCCAGATGAAGCGCTGGGGGCAGTTGAAGGGCGAGGTGGATTATGCCGGCGTGGAGCGCGAGGTGTTCCTCGCCACCGATGCGCGCCGGCTGATGGAGCAGGCGGGCTTCGCGACGCCGAAGACGGATACGAAAAGCTTTGTGGTGATGGGCAAGAGTTTCGATCCGGCCGCGCCCGATGCCTATCTGAGCAGCTTCGCCGTCAAGCGCGGCTGATGGGCTCGCTGCGCCTGCGTGCCGGCATAGTGTCGGTGGCGATCCTGGTGCTGTTCCTCGCCGGCTGGCAGTTGGCTGTCAGCGGCGGAGGCGCGGCGCCGGCGATGGATCCGGAATATGCCAAGCTGATGGGGGCGAGTGCCGTCAGCGGGCGGTCGCCGATGCCCGGGCCGTTGGATATCGCGCAGGGGCTGCGGAGGCATCTGCGCGACCCGTTCTATGATCACGGCACCAACGACAAGGGCATCGGCATCCAGCTGGCCTGGTCGGTGGCGCGGGTGTCGGCCGGGTGGCTGTTGGCGGTGCTGGTTGCGGTGCCGATGGGTTTCGTGATCGGCATGTCGCCGCTGCTGGGCCGGGCGCTGGATCCGTTCATCCAGATCCTGAAGCCGATCTCGCCATTGGCGTGGATGCCGCTCGCTTTGTTCACCATCCGGGATTCCGGTGTGTCGGCGATATTTGTGATTTTCATCTGTTCGATCTGGCCGATGCTGATCAACACCGCCTTCGGTGTGGCCTCGGTCCGCAAGGAATGGCTGAACGTGGCCGCGACGCTGGAGGTGCGCCCGATCCGGCGTGCGCTGACGGTGATTTTGCCGGCCGCGGCACCGACCATTCTGACCGGGATGCGCATCTCGATCGGCATCGCCTGGCTGGTGATCGTGGCCGCCGAGATGCTGGTGGGCGGCACCGGGATTGGCTATTTCGTGTGGAATGAGTGGAACAATCTCTCGATCAGCAATGTGATCATCGCGATTCTGATCATCGGCGTGGTGGGCATGCTGCTCGACCAACTGCTGGCGCGGGCGCAGCGCGCTGTGACGTTTCCGGAATGAGCGAGTTCATCTCCATCGAGGGCATCGCGCGGCGGTTTGGCCAGCAGGCGGTGTTCGAGGATCTTTGGCTGGGGATTCCGCGCGGGAACTTCACCTGCATGATCGGCCATTCCGGCTGCGGCAAGACCACGGTGCTCAACATTCTCGCCGGGCTCGATCGCCCGAGCGATGGTGTTGTGGTGGTCGATGGCAAGGGCATCGAGGGGCCGAGCCTGGATCGCGCGGTGGTGTTTCAGAGCCATGCGTTGCTGCCCTGGCGGAGCGTGTTGGGCAATGTCGCCTTTGCCGTGTCGTCGCGCTGGCCTGATGCGCCGCGGGCGGAGGTGGAGCAGCGTGCACGGGCGGCAATCGCCAAGGTGGGGCTGGCGGGGTCGGAGGCCAAGCGGCCGGCGCAGCTGTCGGGCGGGATGAAGCAGCGTGTGGGCATCGCGCGGGCCTTGTCGATCGAGCCGAAGATTCTGCTGATGGATGAACCGTTTTCCGCGTTGGATGCGCTGACGCGCGGCACGTTGCAGGACGAGGTGCGGCGGATCTGCACGCAGACGGATCAGACCGTGTTCATGATCACCCATGATGTGGACGAGGCGATCTATCTCGCCGATCGCATTGTGCTGATGACCAATGGGCCGGGTGCCGAGATCGCCGAGATCGTGGTGAACACGCTGCCGCGCGCGCGCACCCGCGCCGACCTGCATCACCAGCCTGGCTTTTATGAGCTGCGCAATCATCTGATCGATTTTCTGGTGACGCGGAGCCGGAACTTCCGCGATCACGCCCCGGCAGGCCATGACAGGCGGCATCCGCCGGAAGTCAGGCTCGCCATCCCCAGCCCCACACAGGAGAATGCTCATGCGTCGTGAACAGCTGACCGAGAAAATCCTCGACATCAAGCGCGAGAAGGATTGGACCTGGAAATATATCCAGGAGGAGATTGGTGGGCTCTCCCCGATCCTGATCACCGCGGCGCTGATGGGGCAGATGAAGCTGCCCAAGGCGCAGGCGGCGCGCGCGGCGGAGCTGTTCGGGCTGGATATCAACGAGCAGCGCATGCTGAACGAGGTGCCCTATCGCGGCTCGATCCCGCAGATGCCGCCGACCGATCCGCTGATCTATCGCTTCTATGAGTTGGTGATGGTGTATGGCACGACCTGGAAAGAGCTGATCCAGGAGGAATTCGGTGATGGCATCATGTCGGCGATCGATTTCGACATGCAGCTGGAACGCCTGCCCGACCCGAAGGGCGACCGGGTGAAGATCGGCATGCACGGCAAGTTCCTGCCCTACCGCTATTACGGCGCCCAGCAGGGAACCCCCGAACTCGGCTACAAGGAGGACTAAAGTTTCAAAAGTTCTTTGCTTCTTTTTTTCAGAAAAGAAGCAAAGAGCTTCTGAAAGTTCAAGAGGCTGGCAGGATCACCGCCGAACAGGAGCCGAAGCCGATGCTGGCGTGGCCAGTGCGGTGGGCGCGGGCCTGAAAGGTGATCTCGTCGCCGTCCTCGATGAAGGTGCGGGTTTCGCCTGAGGGCAGGGCGATCTCTTTCTTGCCGCCGGCGGAGAGTTCGAGAAGGCTGCCATAGCCGTGCGCATCGGGCGCGCTGATCGTGCCGGTGCCGAGCAGGTCGCCGGGGCGGAGGTTGCAGCCGCCCGAGGTGTGATGGGCGAGCAGTTGGGCGACGGTCCAATACAGATATTTCGCGTTGCCGATGCTCAGTTGATGGGCGGGAAGGCCGGCCTCGCGCATTTTGGCGCTGCGCAGCGTGACGATCAGTTCGACATCGAGGCCACCGGCGGCCTGGTCTGTGGCGTCGGTGAGGTAGGGCAGGGGGGCGGGGTCGCCCTCGGGGCGGGTCATTGCCGGGGCGCGGAAGGGTGCGAGCGCCTCGGGCGTGACGATCCAGCAGGACAGGGTGGAGGCGAAGTTTTTCGCCAGGAACGGGCCGAGCGGCTGGTATTCCCAGGCCTGGATGTCGCGCGCCGACCAGTCATTCAGCAGGGAGAAGCCGGCGATGTGGTCGGCGGCGTGGGCGATCGGCACGGGGGTGCCGAGATCGTTGCCGGTGCCGACCCAGACGCCGAGTTCGAGCTCGTAATCGAGGCGCTTGCTGGGGCCGACGGCGGGCGGGCTGCCGGGCTGGTTGTTCTTCTGGCCGTTGGGGCGGCGGATTGCGGTGCCGGAGGGGATCAGCGAGGAGGAGCGGCCGTGATAGCCGATCGGCACCCATTTGTAGTTCGGCAGCAGGGGATTGTCGGGCCGGAACAGGGCGCCGGCGTTGGTGGCGTGGTGGATGCCGGCGTAGAAATCGGTGAAGTCGCCGACGGTTGCGGGCAGGTGCAGCGTGCACTCGGCTGTGGGGTGCAGCAGGTCGGGGTGCGGCGTGGAGGCGGCATCAAGCAGGGCGACGAGCTGGGTCCGCAGGGCCTGGCGGGCGGCGGCACCGAGCGCGAGGAAGGCGTTCAGCGTGGGGGCGGCGGCGGCTTGCGCGGCGGCGTTGCGCCCGGGGTTGGCGCGGGCGTAGCGGGCGGCCAGGGTGCTCGGCGGGCCGCTGGCGGGCTGGAGGCGGCCGCCGGCGGTCGCCGGATTGGCCCCGGCCCGGGGCTGGGCGGCGCTGGTCACGGGGGCGGCCACCCGGACGGGGCGCGGGGGCGTCAGGTCCAATTCCTCGGTCTGGATGTAGCCCTGGCTGAGCGAAATATGGGTGAGGGTCTTGTGGGTGGGATCGGTGAGCGACTCGGCGAGAATGGACTCGTCGTTGTAGGTCAAGTTGATGACCGGGGTGGGGAGCGGCACGTCGTCCTGCCGGGTGCCGGTGGTGCGGCTGAAATGCGCGATGCGGTCCGGGAAGAGCACGTAGATGTCGTTGCCCTTGTTCACCACGACGGGTTGGACCGGTACGTGCAGGCCGAATTCCTCCCCGGCTTTGGCCAATTCGCCGACTTTGGCGGCCAAGCCGGCCATGAGGGCTTCGGCGGCGGCGTTGGCTTTATTGGTGCCCCCGGCGGCGGGGGCATTCGTTTTGGCGGCGGCGGCCAGGGCGGCCGTGGCGGCGGGCGTGGCCGCGCCGCGACGATTGGCCGGACCGCGGGTGCCCGCCGCGCGGTTCGCGGGGGTGGTGGCGGTCGTGGCGGAAGCCGCGGGTTTGTCCTGGCGGGGCGGGAGTTTGGGTTCCAGGGTGCCGGACCAAAGTTCCTTCTTCTCCTTCACGTCGTAGAGCGAGATTTTATCGCCGGTGAAGGCGACGACCTGGCCCGGAGCCACCAGACTGTAGCTGGGGGGCGGGGTTTTGGCGTCATCCGCCGCGGCGGCATCGAGTTTGACGGAGTAAACGACCTTGGGTTGGGAGCCCACAAAGGCATACCAGCCCCAGGCGCCGAGGGCGGCGACGGCGACCGCACTGCCCGCGATCACCCCCACGAGGGAACCGACCTTGGCCCGGCGTTTCAAAGCCTGCTTCGGGGCGTTGGCGGGATCCCCCCACTTGACGCCGCCGGGGGCGGGCGGGGCGGCGGGCGCCGGGGCGCCGCCGGCCGGGGCGGGCGGGGGCGGGGCGGCGGGC
>CAIVDX010000270.1 GCA_903904805.1 uncultured Rhodospirillales bacterium | reverse complement strand
TGATGGTTCTCCTGGATGGGCTGTGGGGCGGATAGGGCGGCTCAGGGAGAAAGGCAAGGCCGGGGGCTCTGCCCCTGGCCTTGCCTTACCCCTTCGCCACCCGATCAAACGCCACCAGCCGATCCAGCAGCGCCGGCATGTCCGCCAGCGCGATCATGTTCGGGCCATCCGACGGTGCGTGGTCAGGATCGGGGTGGGTTTCGATGAACAGCCCGGCCACGCCCACCGCCAGCGCGGCGCGGGCCAGCACCGGGGCGAATTCGCGCTGACCGCCGGAGCTGGTGCCCTGCCCGCCTGGCTGCTGCACGGAATGCGTCACATCGAAGATCACCGGCCAGCCGGTGCGCGCCATGATCGGCAGCGCGCGGAAATCGCTCACCAGCGTGTTGTAGCCAAAGCTCGCGCCCCGCTCGGTCAGCAGAATGCGATCATTGCCGGTGCTCGCCACCTTGTCGGCGACGTTCTGCATGTCCCAAGGCGCGAGGAACTGGCCCTTCTTCACGTTGATGACAGCGCCGGTGTTGCCGGCGGCAAGCAAAAGATCGGTCTGGCGACACAGGAACGCCGGGATCTGCAGAATGTCGACCGCCTCGGCGGCCGGCGCGCATTGGCTGGCATCATGCACATCGGTCAGCACCGGGATCGACAGCTTGCTGCGAATATCGGCCAGAATCTGCAGCCCCTGATCCATGCCGATGCCGCGCTGGCCCCGCAGGCTGGTGCGGTTCGCCTTGTCGTAGCTGCTCTTGTAAACCAGCCCGATCCCCCGCGGCGCGCAGATCTCGGCCATGGCGAGGGCGACCTCCATCGCCTGCGCCGCCGATTCGATCTGGCAGGGCCCGGCGATCAGCGTGAACGGCAGCGCGTTGCCAAACCGCACATTGCCGGCCGAAACGATCCGCTGCGCGTGCTCAGACAAGGCGCGCCTGGCGCACGGCCGCGGCGATGAAGCCGGAGAATAACGGGTGCGGCGCGCGCGGCTTGGATTTCAGCTCCGGATGGAACTGCACGCCAACAAACCAGGGCTGATCCGGATACTCAACGATCTCCGGCAACACGCCATCGGGAGACAGGCCGGAGAAGCGCAGGCCCGCTCCCTCAAGCACCTCGCGATAGCGGATATTCACCTCATAGCGATGGCGATGCCGCTCGCTGATCGTATGAGTTCCATAAACGCGATTCGCCAACGACCCCTCGGCGAGCAAGGCCGGATAGGCGCCCTTGCGCATGGTGCCGCCGAGATCGCCGCCCTCGGCCCGCGTCTCGATCTCATTGCCGCGCGCCCACTCGGTCAGCAGCCCCACCACCGGGGTGTCGCAGGCACCGAACTCGCTGCTCGAGGCATCGGGCAGACCCGCGAGGTTGCGCGCGCACTCGATGACGGCCATCTGCATGCCGAAGCAGATGCCCAGAAACGGCACCCGACGTTCCCGCGCGAACCGCACCGCGGCGATCTTGCCCTCGGTGCCGCGCTCGCCGAAGCCGCCTGGCACCAGAATACCATGCACGCCTTCGAGGCGGGGCACCGGGTTGGATTGCTCAAATATCTCGCTATCGACCCAGTCCAGCACAACCTTCACGCCATTGGCGATCCCGCCATGCGCCAGGGCCTCGGCGAGCGACTTATAGCTGTCGAGCAGATTGGTGTATTTGCCGACCACCGCGATGCGCACCTCGCCCTCGGGGGCGCGCACCGTGTCGCAGATGCGCTGCCAGTCGGACATGTCCGGCTCGATGGTCGCATCGAGCCCGAAATGGCGCAGCACCTCGGTGTCCATGCCTTCGGCGTGATAGGCGATCGGCACCGAATAGATCGTGTCCACATCAAGGGCCGCCACAACCGCCTCGGGGCGCACGTTGCAGAAGCTGGCGATCTTGCGCCGCTCATTCTCCGGAATCGGCCGGTCGCAGCGGCACAGCAGCATCTGCGGCTGGATGCCGACATTTTGCAGCTCCTTCACCGAATGCTGCGTCGGCTTGGTTTTCAGCTCGCCGGCCGAGGGGATGTAGGGCACCAGGGTGAGGTGCACGAACATCGTCTTCTGCGGCCCAAGCTCGTTGCCAAGCTGGCGGATGGCCTCCAAGAACGGCAGGCTTTCGATGTCACCCACCGTGCCGCCGATCTCGATCAGCGCGAAATCGACATCGTCGGTATCGCGCACGATGGCATCCTTGATGGCATCGGTGATGTGCGGGATCACCTGCACCGTGGCACCCAGATAATCGCCGCGGCGTTCGCGTGCGATCACCTCAGAATAGATGCGCCCGGTGGTCGCGTTATCGTTGCGGGTGGCGTGCACGCCGGTGAAGCGCTCGTAATGGCCGAGATCCAGATCGGTCTCCGCGCCATCATCGGTCACGAACACCTCGCCATGCTGCAGCGGGCTCATCGTGCCGGGATCGACATTGAGATAGGGGTCAAGCTTGCGCAGCCGGACACGCCAGCCACGCGACTGCAGCAGCGCGCCGAGCGCGGCCGAAGCAATCCCTTTACCGAGCGAGGAGACCACGCCGCCGGTGATGAATACAAACCGCGTCATGGGAGAACAGTCTAACGCGTGTGAGGTGATTCGCGGAACCCGACCAACACGCGGATCAGTTCGTCGGAACCGACGGGGCAGCCGGCCCGGCGGCCGGCGCCGGGGCGCTGATCGGCGCGGGCGGCGGCACATCCAGGATCGAGGTGCCAGGCGCGTTGGTGCCACGGCTCATCAGCGCGAGCGCCAGCGACAGGCCCAGAAAGATGGTGCCCAGAATGGCGGTGGTGCGCGTGAGCAGATTCGCGGTGCCGCGGCCGGTCATGAACGAGCCCATGCCCTGGCTGGAGCCAATGCCCAGACCGCCGCCCTCGTTGCGCTGAATCAGCACAACACCGATGAGCGCGAGGGTGACGAACATGTGGATCAGCAGCAGAACGGTGGTCATCGAACTCTTCCTTGGGGACGCGGGGTCTTAGACCCGGCGAGGGCGGTTGGGAAGGCCGGGGGCTCCGCCGCCCGGACGCCGGCTCAGCGCGGCCCCCCTTGGAACCCGGGCGCCTGGACTGTGGTGTGAGGCCGATGGCCTAGCCCACCGCCTTCGCGATCGCCAGGAAATCCCCGGCCACCAGAGAGGCCCCGCCCACCAGCGCGCCTCCCACATCCGCCAGCCCCAGCAGTGACGCCGCGTTCGAGGGCTTCACAGAACCGCCGTAAAGAATGCGCATGCTGCCGCCATGAACAGGTGTCAGCCCCAGCAGCGTTGCCCGGATGAAGCCATGCATCGCGGCCACGTCGGCCTCGCTCGGCGTCAACCCGGTGCCGATCGCCCAGACCGGCTCATAGGCGATGATGCCGGCGAAGCCCTCGGGCAGGCTGGCGCGAAGTTGTTCGCCCACCACCTGGTTTTGCTGCCCGGCCCGCCGCTCGGCCTCGGTCTCGCCCACGCAGATGATCGGGATCAGCCCCGCCTCGGTCGCCGCGATCGCCTTGCGGCGCACCAGCGCGGAGCTTTCGTGATGGTCGGCCCGACGCTCGGAATGGCCCAGGATCACATGGCGTGCGCCCAGATCCACCAACATCGCCGGCGAGATATCGCCGGTATGCGCGCCCGCGGTGCTGAAATGGCAGTCCTGCCCCCCGACATGAACACCGGTGCCGGACAGCAGCGCCGCCACCGACGCGATCTGCGTCGCGGGCGGGCACACCAGCAGCTCACAGCCCAGCCCGGCCGCTCCGGCGGCGATCCCCCGCGCCAGCTCGGCCGAACTCGCGGTGAGACCGTTCATCTTCCAGTTGCCCGCGATCAGCGCCGTCATGTCCCGCTCCATCTCATGTCCGCGCAGGGCAATCGCGGCCAGTGCGCGCGCTGTCAAGGCGGTTGGTGTGTGACCGCGATATTGCAAGTCTGTCCGCCACACCGTAAGGGACTCTTAAGATACACACGCATGCGCGGAACCGCCCGGCTATGAGTGACCAGACGATCCAACAGCCTGGCCTGACCGCCCTCGCCCGCGAGCGTCTGACCTGGCTTGTCGGCCTTGGCGTCGTGCTGGCCTGCCTGCTCGGCATCCTGCTGGTCGCCCCGCTGAAGGACGACATCGCCTGGCTGCTCTATGTCGCCGACAACTGGCTGAACGGCAGCCGCCTCTATATCGACCTCATCGAGGTGAACCCGCCATTGGTGATCTGGCTCTACGCCATCCCGATGGCGATCGCGCGGGTGCTGCATCTGGCCGCCGTGACCACCACCATGCCCTTTCTGATGGCGCTGGTGCTCGGCTGCGCGGGCTGGACGGCGGCGATCCTGGCCGATGGGCGCGCCTGGCGGATGGACAAGGTGAAGCTGTTCGTCGTCATCGCCCTGGTGCTCTGCCTGGTGCCCGGCGGCGAGTTTGGCCAGCGCGAGCATCTGCTGGTGGCCGCGGCCCTGCCCTGGCTCGCCGTGCTCGCCCGCCAGCTTGAAGGCATGCCGACCTCCCGCGCCGAGGCGATCGGTGCGGCGGTGCTGGCCGCCGTGGGTTGCGTGCTGAAGCCGCATTATCTGCTGGCTTTCGGCGCCGTCGAACTGCTGGCGCTGCTGCATGGCCTGCGCCCCTGGCGCCCCGAGGTGCTCGCCGGCGCGGGCACCGCGCTGTTCTACACCGCCATGGTGCTGCTGCTGGAACCCGCCTTCCTGCGCGACGCGGTGCCGATGGCCTTCACCATCTATGGGGCGTCGGACGTGCCGCTGTCGGAAATGCTCGCCGACTGCCGCCTGCCGCTGCTGACCGCCTGCCTGGGCACCGCGATGCTGGCGGTGATCCGCTGGCGCCACCGCTCCGCCGCGCTCGACACCCGGATGATGCTGCCCTCGATCCTGCTGCTGTTCGCCGCCGGCGCCACCGCGGTGTGCATCATCCAGGGCAAGAACTGGTTCTACCATCGCATCCCCGGCACCATCGCGGCGCTGCTCTTCCTGCTCGCCTGGCTGCATGTCTGGGCCCCGGTGCTGCTCGAGAGGGCCGGCGCGAGAACGGCCCGCGCCAGCCTTCGCCCGCTGCTGCGCCCCGCGCTGGCCGTCGCCCCCGCGCTGCTGCTGCTGGGCCTGTTCACGCTCGACGCCGGCGACCGCCTGCGCCTGAAGCTTGATCGCGCGATCTACAGCGCCGACAGCACCGAGGCGCGGCTGGAAGCGCTGATCCGCAAATACAACGCACACAGCTATCTCGCCTTCTCCGACTGGATCGCGCTCGGCTTTCCGGTGGTGAACAACACCCATGTGCGCTGGGCGTCGCGCTTCGACTCCACCTGGGCACTCGATGGCGAGGTGCTGGAATCCCGCCAGCCCGGCGGTGCCAAATCCGGCCAGACCCATGGCATCGCCAGCCGCATGTCGAGCGATTTCCGCCGCTCCTGCCCAGATCTGGTGGTGGTGGATCGCCGCACCTCGATCGACTATGTCGGCGCGCTCGCCCACGCCGATCCGGGCTTTCTGGCGATCTGGCGCAGCTATGACCGGGTGGCGGCGTTCGACGGGCTGGTGGTGTTCAAGCGCCGCGTCTCGGCCGACCATCGCACCGGCTGCACGCCTCTGCCGCCACCCCGGCAGGGCTGACGCGAGGCGGGATCATAAGGGATCATGGGGGGATCATGGTCGCCCGGTGATCCGGTGTCGCTCTAGGAGGCGGCCACCGCGCGCCGCGGTCCCAACGATCGGACCATCCGGATCAGCGGCTTTTCCACCCGCTCACTCATCAGCATGCCGCCGATCACCGCCCCGCCGGCGAGGACGGCAAACAGCACCGGCGTCGGCAGCGCCGCGTCGAGCCCGAGCAGCACCAGCGCGTGCCAGATGACGGCGATGAAGATGAACTGGAACAGATAGATGGAATATGACCCCGCCCCGAGCCAGCGCAGCGGCAGGCTCACATGCAACCGCCCCTGCCGGTCCAGCTCGGCAATGCCCATCAGGATCAGCCCGGCCGGCAGCCCATAGGCGAACCGCGCCGCCGCTCCATAGCCATTGAGCCGCCCGAGATCCTCGGCCAGCGCGCTCACCGCGAAGCCCAGCAGCCCAACCCACAGGACCGCCCGCGCGCCCGGCACCCGGCCGCGCAGCAGCGCCAACGCCACGCCCATGCCGATGAAAAACTCCACGTCATACATCTGCGTGAGCTGCCAGATGCGCGCGAACGGCCGGTCCATCCAGCCGCCCAGCATCGACTGCGCGGTGAGCGCCGCCCAGGCCGCCATCACCAGCAGCCCGAGCCGGCGGTTGAGGATCAGGATGGCGAACAGCCCGTAGAACAGCGTCTCGAACTGCAATGTCCAGCCGCCCACCACCAGCGGGCTTTGCCGGCCCGGCAGCGGCGCCAGCGACCACAGGATCTGGCTCGCACTCGGCAGCCCCGCGTGGCTGAAACCCAGCACCACCACCATCAGCAGCAGCGCCACCCAATAGGTCGGCATCAGCCGCGTCACCCGCCGGCCGAGATAATGGCGCAGCCGGTCGGGCCGGCCGATGTCGCGCCGATGCACGAACAGGATGATGAAGCCCGACAGCACGAAAAACAGATCCACCCCGGCATGGCCGAACTGCAAAGCGGCGCGCAGCACCGGCACCGGGGCGGCCTGATCGAGATGGCGGGCCACGTGGTAGCACACCACCATGGTGGCGGCGACGCCGCGGCAGGCCTCGATTCCGTAGAGCCTCTGTCTTGGTGCAGGGCCCGCCTGCGGCGCGGTGGTCTCGGCCATGGCCGCTGTCTTAGCCTCCATCAGACGAGGCTGCCAACATCGCCGCACCGCCAGCGCGCCCCCACCCTGGACAATCCGCGCATCATCGGTCACCAACCCGACAGCAGCGGGAAAGTGACGTTCATGGACATGCTCCAGGCAATCGGCATCGCCATCCTCCAGGGTGCCACGGAACTTTTCCCGGTCAGCAGCCTCGGCCACGCCGTGGTGATCCCCGCGTTGCTGAAATGGGATTTCAACCAGAAGGGCCCGGCCTTTCTGCCGTTCCTGGTGCTGCTGCATCTGGGCACCGCGACAGCGCTGCTGGGCTATTTCTGGCGCGACTGGTGGGGACTGGCTTCCGGCGTGCTCGGCATGGCCGGCCCGCAGAAGGCGGCCGCGGCACGCAAGCTGCTGAAGCTCATCATCGTCGCCACCATCCCGGCGGTCATCCTCGGCGGGCTGCTCGAACACAAGCTGCGCGAACTCTTCAGCGCCCCGGTCATCGCGGCGATCTTTTTGTGCATCAATGCCGGCGTGCTGATGTGGGGCGAGCGCCTGCGCGGCTCCGGCCGCCGGCCGCTGTCCACCCTCACCACGATGGACGCGCTGGTGATCGGCGTGTGGCAATGCGGCGCGCTGATCCCCGGCATCTCGCGCTCGGGCACCACCATCGTCGGCGGCCTGCTGCGCGGCATCGACCATGAGGGCGCGGCCCATTTCTCCTTCCTGATCGCCACCCCGATCATCCTCGGCGCCACCGTGCTTGAGGTGCCCAAATTGCTAAAGGCCGACATTCCGCCCGGCGTCTTCACCACCGCCGCGATCGCCGCCGTGGTGGCCGGGCTCACCGCGCTCGCCGCCACCGCCTTCCTGATGCGCTATTTCCGCAAACATGACGATCTCGCGCTCAATCCGTTCGCCTATTACTGTCTGGCCTTCGGTCTGTTCAGCACCGCGTGGCTGACCTTCGCGTGACGCCGGAATGCCGAACAGCACGGCTGGATTGATGGAGAGTTAAGATGTTCCTGCGCGCCAACACGATCATCCAGCATGTGCAGCTCAGCGGTCCGCCCAACGCCACCCCGCTGCTGCTGATCCACTCGCTCGGCACCGCCCACGGCATCTGGGACCCGCAGGTCGAGACCCTCGCGCGCAGCTTCCGCGTGATCCAGCCGGACCTGCGCGGCCATGGCCTCAGCGAGGTCACGCCAGGCCCCTATTCCATCGAGGGCCTGGCCGCCGACCTGCTCGCCCTGCTCGACGCGCTGGGCGTCACCAAGGCCCATGTCGCCGGTGTCTCGATCGGCGGCATGATCGCCCAATCCATCGCGCATCAGGCCCCCGAGCGCGTCGGCTCGCTGATCCTGGTCGACACCGCGATGGCCATCCCGCCGGCCAATCTCTGGCACGAGCGCGCCGCCACCGTCCGCGCGAAAGGCATGGACGCTGTGAGCGACGGCGTGCTCACCCGCTGGGTCACCCCCGATTTCGGCGACTCACCCGCCTCCCTTGGCCTGCGCCAGATGCTGCTGCGCACCGACCCCGAGGGCTATGCCGCGGCCGCCGAGGCCATCGCCGCCGCCGACCTCACCGACGCCACCAAAAAACTCACCCACCCCACGCTGGTCCTGGTCGGCGACCAGGATGTCGCCACCCCCCTCGCCAGCGCCGAGGCCCTGCGCGATGCGATTCCCGGCGCCCGCCTGCAGGTGATCGCGCACGCCGCCCACATTCCCACCGTGCAGCAGCCTGACGCCGTCACCGCCGCCATCGCCGCCTTCCTCACGCCCGATATCGTCGATTATTACGATGCCGGCATGGCCGTCCGCCGCCAGGTGCTGGGCAACGCGCATGTCGATCGCGCCACCGCGGGGATCACCGACTTCGATCGCGCATTCCAGCATTTCATCACCCGCACCGCCTGGGGCAGCGTCTGGTCGTCCCCCGCGCTCGACCGCCGCACCCGCAGCCTGCTGACACTGGCGATGATGGCCGCTTTGGGCCACCACGAGGAATTCAAGCTGCACATCCGCGCCAGCCGCAACACCGGCGCGAGCCCGGCCGACATCGCCGAGATGCTCATCCAGGTTGCCGTGTATGCCGGCGTGCCCGCGGCAAACTCCGCCGTCAGAATCGCGAAAGAAACCTACAAGGAGATGGATGCATGAGCGACAATCCGAACGACCCGATCCCTTTCCGGCCCTATGTGCCCGGCACCCAGCCGCTCAACGACACGCCCACCTACGGCAGCACCCGCAAGCGCCACCCCAGCCAGGGCCTGATCAAGCTGCCGCACACCATCACCGAAACCACCGGGCCCCAGTTCACCGCCGCCCGCTACGGCGCCATTCCCGACCTCTCCACCGCCTGTGGCGGCCAGGCGATCGGCGAGCGCATCATCGTGCACGGCACCATCACCGATGAAGACGGCCGCCCCGTGCCGCACACCATGATCGAGATCTGGCAGGCCAATTCCACCGGCCGCTACAACCACCCCGGCGACACGCACGACGCCCCGCTCGACCCCAATTTCTACGGCAAAGGTCGTGTGTACACTGACGAAAACGGCTATTACAAATTCATCTCGATCAAGCCCGGCGCCTACCCTTGGGGCAACCACTACAATGCCTGGCGCCCGAACCACATCCATTACAGCTATTTCGGCGCCGGCTTCGCCTCCCGCCTGATCACCCCGATGTATTTCCCCGGCGACCCGCTGCGGGAACTCGATCCGATCTACCAGTGCATCCCCGACCTCGCCGCGCGTGAGCGTCTGGTCTCCAAGTTCGACATCTCGATCACCGAGCCCGACTGGGCGCTGGGCTATCGTTTCGATGTCGTGCTGCGCGGCCGCGGCGCCACCCCGATGGAGAACAACTGACATGACCACCCCCACCACCGGCAGCCAGACCATCGGACCCTACTGGCACCTGCTCGAGGAAAAGGAATGGGCCGACCTCACCCGCTTCGGCGCCACCGGTGAGATCATCACCCTCACCGGCACCATCCGCGACGGCGACAACGCGCTGGTGACCGACGCCTGCGTCGAAATCTGGCAGACCTCGCCTGCCAAGTCCGACACATTCGAAGGCTGGGGCCGCGCCCGCACCGATGCCGAGGGCCGTTTCACCTTCAAAACCCTCAAGCCCGGCCCCGTCGCTGGCCGCGGCAACGCGCTGCAGGCACCGCACATCGCCATCACCATCCTGGCACGCGGCATCCTCATCGCCATCCACACCCGCGCCTATTTCGAGGGCGAGCCGCAGAACGAGATCGATCCGTTGCTGACGATGATCGAAGACCCCGCCCGCCGGAACACGCTGATCGCGAAGTCCTCAGCTCCCGGCACGTGGAACCTCGACATCCGTCTCCAGGGAGACAACGAAACGGTGTTCCTCGAGATCTAAGACTCATAAAAGTTTTTTGCTTCTTTTTTTCAAAAAAGAAGGGTCTTCTTTCTTGAAAGAAAGAAGCAAAGAACTTTTGAAAGTTTGCGTGCATACGTGCCGAAACACTGAGGCCCAGTCGGGCGCAACCGGGAAACGATATGTCAGTTAATCCTGCGGATAGCATCGTTTTTGGCACGCTCTACGGCACCGATGCGATGCGCGCGGTGTTTGACGACAGCGCACTCATCGCCCGCATGCTTGAGGTCGAGGGTGCGCTTGCCATCGTGCAAGGCCGGCTCGGCATCATTCCCAACGAGGCAGCGCGGATCATCGCCGCCGCCGCCAAGACCGACTGCGTCGACATGGCGGAACTCGGCGCCTCCGTCCGCACTGCCGGCACGCCCGTCGTCGGCCTGGTGAAGGCCCTCACCAAAGCCTCCGGCGAATCGGGGCGCTATGTCCATTGGGGTGCGACAACGCAGGACATCATCGACACCGCCGTCGTCCTGCAATGCCGCGCCGCGCTCACCCTGCTGCGCGCCGATCTGCTCGATCTGATCAGCTCTCTTGCCAAACAGGCCGACACCCATCGCGGCACCGTGATGGCCGGGCGCACCTTCCTGCAGCACGCGCTGCCGATCACCTTCGGCCTGAAATGCGCGAGCTGGCTGCAGCCGCTCATCGCGCATGTGGAACGGCTGGACCAGCTCACCCCCCGCCTGCTGCGCGTGCAGTTCGGCGGTGCGGTCGGCACCCTGGCCTCTCTGGGCGAGCGGGGCCTGGCCGTGATCGACGGCCTGGCCAGCGAACTTTCCCTCGCCGCCCCCGCCGCGCCGTGGCACTCCGCGCGCGACAGCATGGGCGAATTCGCCTCGTTTCTGGGCT
>CAIVDX010000269.1 GCA_903904805.1 uncultured Rhodospirillales bacterium | reverse complement strand
GTTGATCATGCCACTGCGGAACACCTGGTTCGCGGACGTGGCCCCCTGGAACAAACGCTGGAAGTCAAGGTCCGCGAACAGTTGCCGCGCACTCACCGGGTCAAGGTAGCAGTTATATACTCCATCAATCTCAGGCACCGCATTCAACCGCAGCATGGTCACTGCATCGAGCAGCGCACCCATGGTCAGCTGATCGCCCGCCTGCAACAGTGACGTATTGGTCCGACCATCCGGCCGAATGATGTTCGACGCACTCGCCGCCTGCACTGTGTTGCCCGCCGTCCCATCAGAGATCGTGACATCTGCAAGAAGTGAGAGCACACCGGAAACGCCCCCCGGTGCCGTCGAAACATTGGTAACGTCGACCGCAGCCCCAACAACAACGTATGAGTTGGCGCCAATCGTTACCGTCAGGCTGTTTGTCGAACTGACCGGCACCTGAACACCGTTGCTGAAGACCGTCAGAAAGCCGCGGACGTCGTCAACCGCCACAATCGCCGACGCGGCACTGACCGTGCTTCGCACACGCGTATTTCCACCAAAATAAGCGGCGAACAACGCGTTGCGCGCCAGTTCGTCAAGGCTGCGTGCTGCCTGCTCACCGTTCACCGCGGCATTCTGCAGAAACTGACTCGCAATCCCCACACGGCTGGTCACCATGTTCAGATCTGTGGTTGCTGCGTAATGATTGATCGATATCGTATATTGCTCGACACCCCAGCCGGTTGGGGTCAACCCGTTGTCCAGATTGCTGTTGCTCGACGCAATGATCGGTGTGGTCACTGAAGGCTTCAGACCGGCGCGGGTTTTGGTCAACGTCTCGCCGATGCCGACCGGAATATCCTCGCGATCCGCGCAGGCCCGATAGCCAAGCCGCGACACCAGCGCCTGCTCAAACTCACGGTCCAGAAAGCCCTGCTGAATAATCGGCTGCAGTGCCGAGGGGAAATTTGAAATGCCCATAAATGGCTCCTATCTCAACGTTGCTTCAACAAATCGGCGCGTGCACTTCGCCATTCCTCGTAACTCATCTGCGTGGCCAGCTTGCGCTCCGCCGGCCGCACAGGTGGCGGGGTGCCCGGCGAAGAGGAATGACGTTCACCGAACAGCCAGGGCTTACGCGCCCTGAGGCCTTTCATCATCTCGGCCGCCCCATCGACGCGGCCATCATCGGCGACGACCATCTCGCCGGTGTCCACCAACTTGAGACCATCCAGATCGATCATCCCCGCTCGGATCGCTTCTGCCCTCAACTCGGCATTCAGCAGTTGGGCTCGATGGCTGACCAGTACGTGCGGCAGCTTTTTCTCGAGCTCGTCAGCGCGCGCGCGCAGAGCCTCCGTATCGTTTTCGTCCTCGCTCATGGCACCTCATTCTCTCGGCGAATTGTCTCAATCTCACGTGTGATATCGGCGATATCGTAAGTCGCCGCGATGCAGCGCAACGCCGCTGCCCGGCTGATCAGTCCCGATTGCAGCAACGAAGACAGGCTTTGCGCATCCAAATGCCGATCGTCAGCTGTCGGCGCATACCATCTTGGCCAGACGAGGCTGATCGGTGTCGCTGGATCCGCTGGGGGAAACCGAAGCCCCGCGACGGTCAGCGGGTAAATCTGCGCAGCCCGCAAGACCATCCGTGCGAGATCGAGCAACGCACCTTCGCCATAAGAAATGCGAAGATTGTCAGCGAGCCAGATCAGACTCTGGTTCATCAATTCCAACGCACGTCCGGATTGTGCGGCGGCGATTCGATCTGCACTTGCACGGTTGCCATGCGTCGCCTCCAGCGCATACTCGCGCAAGATGCGTACATAATCGATGACCGCGGCCGACGCCGTCCCACCGATCTCAAGCAGCCGCGCATCCCCCTGCTCCGACAGGATCAAGGCATTTCCAGCGCCCTTGACAATCGCCCCCTCCACGCCCGCCGGCTCCTTGATCAGCAGCGTCGGATCGGAGCTGTATTTCAGGCCGCGCCCGGCCTGGCTGAGCTGGTAATCAATCTCAATTGACGTATCGATCGCCGCTCCAAATGTGGGCGCACCATCCGGGGCCTCGCCACCAGGCAGATTGCGGATCCACACAAGCGGAACAAACCCCAGCCGATACTCCACAGAGCGCGCGACATCAATCTCCGGCTCGCCAAGATCGCCAACTGGCGACGGAACATACCAGTTCTCCCGCTCGATATCCCACGAGCGGCAAAACCAGTATGTCTCCGTCTCGACGATATTGTCGTACCCCTGCGCGATCAGCGCTTTGCCGGCGACCTTATAGCGTTCGGTCACACGCTTCAGGTCATCCGGACTCTGTGGGTCCCACTCGGGCGTCAAATACGTGGTATCGAGATGCGCGAAATGCACGCGCCCTCTTAAGATCCTCATTAAAATGGCAGCTGAACCGATCGAACCGCGAATGGCCGCCTCGATCATCACGGCGTTCAGCCGAGTCTGCCTGACCAGGCTCGTCAGTGCCGACCGCACCGCCGGATCAGGACTGTCAAATGCCGGAAAATGCCCCTCGCTGAACAGCAGCGAGACCGAATCCTCAACGACCATCCGCGGCAAGCCATAGCGGACCGAGGGGCGACGCTGCCGCAGCGGAATATAATCTCCTGCCGGAGAGCGCTCCTCGTGAAATTCATATGGCAGAACATCATAGAGCGTTCCCTCAAGGACCCGCTTGCGCAGATCGAGAACCCGCGCGCGGAATGGCAGGTCCGCGTCCCACGGAATGAGCGCTGAAATCGTCTGAAACATTCCAAAATCCGTTATGCGCCCAGCTCAGCGGGCGAGAAATCCGATGTCTGAGCGCTGCAGTCGGGCCGGCGCGTCCATCAGTGCAGCGAAGGCACGCGAGAATGCATCGACCTGATCGTCCTTTCTTCCATCGGGGAAGTCGCCAAGCTCGTCGATGAAGGATTGCGTCCAGCTCGCCCGCAGAACGCTCACGTTTCCAACACCAACCTGTGCGGACACCGGCATGGCGCGTATCAGTTTAGAGCCGGTCTCCGGCGTCGCGGTCACGGAGAATCCGGCAAGTTGTCTGATCAGATACAAAGACTGCGACCGCCCCGCCTGGCCCGGATCCTGCGGAAGCGAGATCCTCACCGCCTTGCCATCCTGTTTGGCACTGCGACAAATCAGCCGCTCAACCTCCGCAGGCCCAACCCGCGACCTGGCGACATCCATCACGACAAATCCGCCGGCCTGTGTGCGTCCCATTTTCACCCCGACAGTCCAGTCAGGATCACCTTGCAGGTCCGCGGTCGCCGCGAGGTCCCACGCACGCACCATGGCAACCATGTCGGGCATATCGTCGATCAGATTTAAATGGCTGATCGAGAAAACCCTCTGTTGGCCCTGCAGCGGCTGCTGCTGATACAACCCCGCCCAGGTTCGCTCACCAACCATCGCACGCTTGCGCTCGAGGGCGGCCTCATCCTCCCACTCGGGCCACAGCGCCTCACCTGGCGCGCGTCCCATCTGGTCATCGCCTTCCGCGATCGCCGGCAGCTTGATCACGTCCCAGCGATCGGCCGAACCTAAAAGCCGGCCCGCCAGATCATCATGATGCCACCGCGTCGTTGCCAAAACGATTGCTCCCCCCGGCTTCAACCGCGATGCAAGATCCGCCCGATACCAGTCCCATAAACGCTCGCGCGCCTTCGGGCTCATCGCCTCCGCGATCCCGGCGATCGGGTCGTCGATCACCACCAGGTCCGCGCGCCGTCCGGTGATGTGCGCATGCACACCCACGCCGAGATAGCCACTGCCCAAACTTGTCGAAAAATCTTGGGTTGATCCGTAGCCGCGCGGAACCTCATACTCCAGATCGCCTCCGTGCGCACCGATCAACGCCCGCATCCGTCGCGCGAAGCTCTTCGCCAACGCGTTGGTGTGCGAACACGCAACCAGCAACCCCCGCGGATGCGCCTGGAGCCACCACGCCGGGAACAACACCGACGTATAGGTGGACTTTGCCGAGCCAGGAGGCATCAGCAACATCAATCGGTCGCTAGTACCCCCGCTGATGCGCTGCAGAGCCGACAGGATCAGCCGATGATGCCGCGCGGGCCGGAAGCTCTCCCGTGCCAGGGCCAACTCAGCCCAGGCACTCAACGACCCACGCACGTTGCGCCGCAGCGCGATCTGGTCGGTCGATTCGTTCGCGTGCCCTGGCGGGTTGGGCATTGGTCATACGCTCCGCGGCCTTTTGACCTTTCTGCGCCAAGCCTGTGATGCCGTTTCGCTGTGACGGAAAGAATGCGTCGATCCGCGCGAACCCCGCCGCCCGGTCAAGCGCGTCGACCCGCCTATATCGCCGACAAAACAATTTCCAACGGCAATATCCGCTCTGCCACGACCATCTCGCGGCCCGCGATTCATCACTGCCCGAAAAGGCCAGAGTAAAATCAATTCAATCTGAAACGCGGCAACATCGTGCGCATCGCACAAAGCGCCACCATGTCAAAATACATACACCAAACCGGGGCGGGTGGGAAAGGAAAAAATGCTCTCACTATGAAAAAAATCGTTCACCCCGCCTTTGCGGCGATTGACCCCAGCCCGCCACTGGGCTTCCCTGCCGGCCAATGCGCGCCCAAAGCCGCGCAACGGGAGGATCAATGAAGCCATTCCTGCGCGGCCTGCTCGCACTCTGCGCCATCGCGCTGCCCGCCGCAGCCGCCGAACCGCTGCGGGTCGGCGTCCCATCGCAGGGCTTTGTCTTCTCGCCACTTCTCATCGGCATCGAACAGGGGATCTTCGCCCGCCACGGCGTCACGGTGGAACGCCAACTCTTTTCCGGCGCCGCCAAACTCACCCAGGCCCTCACCGTCGGCGCCACCGACATCGTCCTCTCCGGCGCCACCGACGCCGCCTATTCCATCAAAGGCGCCCCCGAGACGATGATCTGCGCCATCGCCATCAAGGCCCTGAACCTCGGCATCAATGTCGGCAACGACATCCACGCCGTCGCCGACCTCAAAGGCGCGAAAATCGGCGTCACCCAGACCGGCACCGTCACCTATTGGCTCGCCAAGGAACTCGCCCGCACCCAGGGTTGGGGCGAGAACGGCATCACCCCCATCCCCGTCGGCGGCCTCACCTCCTCACAGATGGCGGCTCTCACCTCCGGCCAGGCCCAGGCCGTCATTGCCGACAGCTCCATCGGCCTCCAGCTTGAGGCCAGCGGCCGCGGCCGCCTGCTGATGACCGCCGACACCTACGTCCCCAACTTCCTCACCATCGCCATGTTCGGTCAGAACGACGTGCTGAAGCAGCGCCCCGACGAGATCAAACGTTTCATCGCCGCCTGGCTCGACACCATCGCCCTGCTCCTCAACGACAAGCCCACCGCCGTCCGCGTCGCCGCCGCCGGCACCGAACTGTCCGAAGCCGTCATCTCGCGCTCCTACGACCTGCAGAAGCCGCAATGGTCCCGCGATGGCCGCATCGACCCCGCCCAACTCTCCCAGCTCGCCAAGGCCCTGCTCGACATCCAACTCGTTGACGAATTGCCCGACCTCACCAAAGTCACCACCAACCAGTTTCTGCCCACTGCCGCATCAAACTGATTGACAAGCCGCCCACGCAAACACAGCCTGCGCCACCAAAATTGGGGAGAGTTCCGATGGCAACCACGCTCAAGCTTGAGGTCAATGGCACCTCGCACACCATCCATGTCGAGGACCCCGACATGCCCCTCCTCTACGCCCTGCGTGACGACCTCGACCAAACCAATCCCCGCTTCGGCTGTGGCCTCGGCCAATGCGGCGCCTGCACCGTCCATATCGACGGCAAGCCCACCCGCTCCTGCGTCACCCCCGTGGGCAAGCTTGAGGGCAAATCGATCACCACCATCACCGGCCTCGGCACCGAGGAACATCCCCACCCGCTCCAGACCGCCTTCGCCGAAGTACAGGCCACCCAGTGCGGCTACTGCATGAATGGCTGGATGATGACCGCCGCCGCCCTCATCGCGGAAAAACCCAAAGCCACCATCGCCGAAATCAAACAGGGCCTGGCCGGTGTGAAGTGCCGCTGCGGCACCCACACCTCCATCGTCCGCGCCGTCGCCCGCGTTACCGGCGCGGCATAAGGGAGGTCACCATGAACCAGATCAGCCCCATCGCCCTCTCCCGCCGCGCCATCCTCGCCGCCGGCGGCGCCGTCATCGTCGGTTTCGCCTCCGCCTCCCAGGCCGCCGAGGCCCTGCCGCCCATCCACAAGCTGCCGCCCGACCAGCTCGACAGCTTCATCGCCATCCGGCCAGACGGCATGGTCTTCGCCCTCTACGGCAAGATGGACCCCGGCCAGGGCGTCGATGTCGGCATCGGCCAGATCGTCGCCGACGAGCTCGACATCCCCATGTCCATGATGACCGTCATCCAGGGTGACACCGCCTACACCGTCAACCAGGGCGGCGCCTCGGGCAGCACAGGCATCGAAAAAGGCGGCAAGGCCCTCCGCTGGGCCGCCGCCGAAGCCCGCCGCGTCCTCGTCGAGCGCGCCAGCACCAAACTCGGCGTCCCCGCCGAACAGCTCGCCACCGCCGACGGCGCCGTCTACGTCAAAGCCACCCCCACCAACCGTGTCACCTACGCCGCCCTGGTCGCCGACGGCGGCTTCCAGACCCAGCTCGCCTGGAACAAGCTCTACGGCAACGAGCTCTTCGCCCCCGGTCAGGCCAAGCCGAAGAACCCCGCCGACTACAAGATCGTCGGCACCTCCGTCCCCCGCCAGGACATCCGCCGCAACGTCTTCGGCAAGCAGCAATATGTCGGCGACATCAAGGTCCCGGGCATGCTCCACGCCCGCATGATCCGCCCCCCCGTCGCCGGCACCCAACCCGTCTCCGTCGATGCGTCCTCGATCAAGGACATTCCCGGCGTCCGCGTCATCCAGGAAAAAGGCGTCCTCGCGGTCGTCGCCGAAAAGGAATGGAACGCCATCCGCGCCCAGGAGGCCCTGCTCGTCACCTGGTCGAAACCCGCCGAGCCCCCCTTCCCCGAGCAATCCCAGCTCTACGCCCACATCCGCGCCGCCCCGGTCCTCACCCGCAAGGAGGAGAAAAAGATCGGTGACGCCGCCGCCGCCATCGCCGCCGCCCCCCGCCAGGTCACCGCCGAATATGAGTGGCCCTTCCAGGCCCACGCCTCCATGGCCGGCGGCTGCGCCCTCGTCGACGCCCGCCCCGACGGCGCCACCATCTGGACCGGCACCCAAAAGCCCCACTTCGCCCAGATGGGCGTCGCCCGCCTGCTCGACCTCCCCGTCGAAAAAGTCCGCGCCATCTGGACCAAAGGCCCCGGCAGCGACGGCCGCAACGACGCCGGTGACGCCGTGATGGACGCCGCCCTCCTCTCCAAACTCACCGGCCGCCCCGTCCGCGTCCAATACAGCCGCGACCAGGGCACCGGCTGGGACCCCAAAGGCCCCGCCTCCGTCCACACCTGCCGCGCCGGCCTCGACGCCTCCGGCAAGATCACCGGCTACAGCTTCATCTCCAAGGGCTTCTCCCGCGTCGACCTCGACACCAACGAGTCCGACCCGCGTGACACCCTCGCCGGCCAGATGCTCGGCATGGGCCGCCACCCCACCCAGGGCTTCGGCTACCCCACCGAAACCTACGACTACGGCGCCGGCGCCCTCCTCGGCTGGGAAACCATCCCCCCGCTGCTGGAAACCGCATCCCCGCTCCGCACCTCCCACCTGCGCGACCCCGTCGGCCCGCAGATCAGCTTTGCCTCGGAAAGCTTCATTGACGAACTCGCCGCCGCCGCCGGGGCCGACCCCGTCGAGTTCCGCCTCCGCCACCTCACCGATGAACGCGGCATCGCCGTCACCAAGGCCGCCGCCGAAAAATTCGGCTGGACCCCCCGCCCCGCCGCCACCGGCCGCGACACCTCCGGTGACGTCGTAAAGGGCCGCGGCGTCGCCCTCGCCCTCCGCGGCGAAACCCTCGTCGCCGCCATGGTCGAGATCGAACTCAACCGCAAAACCGGTGTCGTGCGTCCCATCCGCTGGGCCATGGGCCACGATTGCGGCCTGGTCATCAACCCCGAGGCCCTTAAACTCACCCTCGAGGGCAACATCATCCACGGCACCTCCCGCGCCCTGCTGGAGGAAACCATGTTCGACCGCGAAAACGTCACCTCGGTCGACTGGCAAAGCTACCCGACGATCGACATGCGCCAGACCCCTGACCGCATCGACTTCGCCATCATCAACCGCCCCGACCTCCCCGCCACCGGCGCCGGCGAAGCCGCCACCCGCCCCATCGCCGCCGCCATCGCCAACGCCATCTACGACGCCACCGGCGTCCGCCTCCGCCGCGCGCCGTTCACACCGGCGCGGATCAAGGCAGCCCTGGCCTAAAACAAATCGG
>CAIVDX010000268.1 GCA_903904805.1 uncultured Rhodospirillales bacterium | reverse complement strand
GTCGCCATCTTGGTCCTGGCGTCCGTCGTCTTGGGTGCATGCGGTTCGTCCACCACCACCCCGTCCACCACGACCACCGGTTCTGGTCCGACGACGACGGTGCCTTCTTCGGCCGCTGCCCCGCATCCTTTGGCGGCGAAACAAAAACCCTGGCCCGACTGCCCCGCCGGCCTCACCGGCGTGCAGACCATGGTGCCGCTGATGCTGAACCACGTGAACGAGGGCCGCCTGTCGCTCGGCCGCATGGTCGATCTGATGTGCGCCGGCCCCGCCCGCGTCTATGGCGCGATCAACAAGGGCCGGCTCAATGTCGGCTATGATGGCGACGTGACAATCGTGGATATGAAGGCGAAGCGCACCATCGAGCAAAGCTGGATCGCGCATCCCTGCGGCTGGTCGCCCTTCACCGGCACCAAGGTGCAGGGCTGGCCGATCGCCACCATCGTGCGCGGCAACGTGGTGATGCGCGAGGACGAAGCACTTGGCACACCCGTCGGGCAGCTCGTGCGCTTCCGATGAACCTGCTCGCCGACATCGCCGCACTCACCACGGATCTTGTCAGCGTGGACAGCCGCAGCTTCGTCTCCAACCTGCCGCTTGCCGAGATTGTGCAGAGCCAGCTTGTGGGTTTCGAGATCGAGCGGCTTGACTGGACCGAGCCGAACGGCACCGCCAAGCGGGCCCTGGTCGCCCGCCGCGGCCGCGGCGGCCTCGCCTTCTCCGCCCACATGGACACCGTGCCCGACACCGGCTGGACCGAGAATCCGTTCGCTGCGCGCATCGACAGCCATGGCATCATGCACGGTCTCGGCAGCACCGACATGAAAGGCCCTCTTGCCAGCATCATCTTCGCCGCCCGCATGCTGCCGCCCAATGTCCCCGTCACGCTGCTGATCACCACCGACGAGGAAACCACCAAGGAAGGCGCGCGCCGCATTGCGCGTGGGTCGCACCTGCTGCGCGACGGCCCGCCCACCGGCATCATCATCGCCGAACCCACCTCGATGCGCCCGGTGCGCGGCCATCGCGGCAGCACCGATTTCATCGCCACCGCCACCGGCATCCAGGCCCACAGCAGCACCGGCAAGGGCCGCAACGCCAACTGGGACCTGCTGCCCTTCCTCGCCGAAATGCGCGCGCTGCAACTCATGCTGCGCGACAGCCCGGACTGGCAGGATGCCGACTACACACCAAGCTTCTGCGACCTGAACCTGGTGATCGACAATCACGGCACCGCCACCAACGTCACCGTCGGCCGCGCCACCGCCATGATGAAACTGCGCTACAGCCGCAGGATCGATGCCGAAGCGATCGCCGAGCGCGTGCGCGAGTCAGCCGCCCTGTGCGGCGTGGAGGTCGAGGTGCGCAGCGAGGCCAAGCCGCCGGAACTGCCCAGCAGCCACCCGCTCGTGAAACTCTGCGAAGCCATCGCCGGCGCACCCTCGGAAACCGCGCCCTACGGCACAGACGCCACCGAACTCCAGGCAATCGCGCCCTGCGTGATCCTGGGCCCGGGCGATATCTCGACCGCCCACACGCCGCATGAGCGGGTTCGGGTTGCGGACCTTGCCGATTCTGTCGATGTTTTTATGAAGTTGGCAGTCGAGGCGAGCAAATAAGGACGCGCTTCTTTTTGGGAAAAAAAAGAAGCAAACACCCTTAGAATTTTTCTACCCACGGCCGCACCGTAATCTCATCACTCCACGCACTGCGGGGTTGATCCACCGCGGCGATCATCGCCGACGCGATGGCATCGGGGTCCAGCAACGAATCCGGCGCATCCCCCGGCACCGGCCGCGCCGCGCTGCGAATCCCCCCATCCACCACCACGTGAATCACATGCACCCCCTTCGGGTGCAGCTCCCGCGCCATGCTCTGCGCCAACCCGCGCAGCGCGAACTTGCCCATCGCGAACGGTGCGGACAGCGGAAATCCCTTCACACTCGCCGACGCACCCGTCAGCAGGATCGTTCCACCGCCACGCGCCAACATCCTCTCCGCCGCCGCCCGCGCCACCAGAAACCCGCCGAACGCCGAGACCATCAGCGCATTCTTCACATCGGCCGGATGCAACTCCGCCACCGGCCCGCGCACCCGGCCCGATGCATTGAACACCACCACGTCCGGTGCGGGGATCGCCGCGAACAACGCCGCCACCGCGTCCGGATCGGTGGCATCACACAGATGCGCCACCCCACCGATCTCGCCGGCCAGGCCATCCAGCTTGCCTGGCGTGCGCCCCGCCAGATGCACGCACACACCGCGCCCGGCCAACACGCGGGCGAAACTCGCCGACAGGCCCGGCCCCGCCCCCACGATCAACGCATGTTGCATTGCACAAGCCCCCAATGTGATGTCCCGTGCGCGCCCGACCGCCCCGGTGAACCCGCAAGATGGTGCCGCCGCCGCTTCATTTCCACGACGACCCCGCCCTCGGCCAGACCGCGAGCGTCATCAAAACCATCACCGAGGCAGATATCCGCCACGTCGCGTCACTCAACGCCGACACCAACCCCGTCGATCTCGGCGCGACGCTCACCGCCCCTGTCGAGCTGATGGGGAAGCTGCCGCACCACCATATCCGCCTGCGCATGCTGTGCGGCGTGATCGGCACCCCCGTCATTTCAGGCGAGGCGCTGGTCAAGGTGCCCCCGCGCGCCACATAAGGGCGCATGAAGATCTACACAGACTGGCGCGGCCTGCCGCCGGAAGCACGCGGCGCCACCGTCGCATTGGGCAATTTCGATGGCGTGCATCGCGGCCACGCGATGCTGCTGCGCGCCGCCCATGCCGGCCTGCCCGACGCCCCGCGCGCCGTGCTCACCTTCAGCCCGCACCCGCGCGCCTTCTTCCGGCCCGACGACCCACCCTTCCGCCTGACCGACGATGCCGGCCGCGCCGCCGCCCTCGCCGATCTCGGCGTCAGCATCCTCTACCAGCTCCCGTTTGACGCCGATTTCGCCGCCCGCCCGGCCGAGGCCTTCATCAGCGAGATCCTGGCCGAGGGCCTGGGCGCCCGCCACCTGGCTTCAGGCCCGGATTTCGCCTTCGGCCGCCGCCGCGGCGGCTCCACCGCCCTGCTCACCTCCCGCGCCGACGCGCTGGGCATCGGCGTCACCATCGTCCCCAAGCTGGAGGACGAGGGCGGCCCGATCTCCTCCAGCCGCATCCGCCGCGACCTGCAGGACGGCTACCCCGAACGCGCCGCCGCGATGCTCGGCCGGCCCTGGGCGATCACCGGCGTGGTGGCGCACGGCGCCCATCTCGGCCGCACCATCGGCTTCCCCACCGCCAACCAGAGCCTCGGCGTGCTGATCGAGCCGGCCCGCGGCGTCTATGCCGTCGCGGCGCGCCTGCCAGATGGCCGCATTCTGCCGGGCGTGGCCAATCTCGGTCGCCGCCCGACGGTGACGGACACGCTGGAAAGCCGCCTGGAAACCCATATTTTCGGCGTCGCCGAAGACCTTTACGGCCAGACCATCAGCGTGATGCTGCTGGAATTCCTCCGCGCCGAGCAGAAATTCGCCGGGCTGGACGCGCTGCGCGCCCAGATCGACGCCGACGCCGGTCAGGCCCGCGCCCTGCTGGCCGGCATGCGCCTTGACCATCTGGCCGGCGGCTCCGCATAAACCCGGCCTTCCGCACCGGGCCCGCTCATGACCGAGACCGACTATCGCGACACCGTCTTTTTGCCGACCACCGGCTTCTCCATGCGCGGGGACCTGCCGAAGCGCGAACCCGTGCTGTTGGAGCGCTGGAAGCAGGGCAATCTCTGGCAGCGCGAACGCGACGCCCGCGCCGGCGCCCCTCTGTTCATCCTGCATGACGGCCCGCCCTACGCGAACGGCAATCTGCATATCGGCCATGCGCTGAACAAGATCCTGAAGGATGTGATCAACCGCGCCCGCCGCATGGCCGGCTTCGATGCCAAATACATCCCCGGCTGGGACTGCCACGGCCTGCCAATCGAGTGGCGCATCGAGGAGGAATACCGCAAATCCGGCCGCGACAAAGATGCCGTGCCGGTGCTGCAGTTCCGCGCCGAATGCCGCGACTATGCCGCCGAGTGGATGCGCATCCAGGGCGAGGAATTCCAGCGCCTGGGCGTCGAGGGCGACTGGGCCCATCGCTACGCCACAATGGATTTCCCCTCCGAGGCGGCGATCGCCGGCGAGATCGGCAAGTTCCTGCTCAACGGCGCGCTGTATCGCGGCCTGCGCCCGGTCAGCTGGTCCCCGGTGGAAAAAACCGCGCTGGCGGAAGCCGAGATTGAGTATCAGGACCACACCAGCACAACGATCTTCGTCCGCGTCCCGCTGCTGAGCGGCCCCGCCAAGGGGGCCGATGTGGTGATCTGGACCACCACGCCCTGGACCATCCCCGCCAACCGCGCGCTCGCCGCCGGGGCGGAGATCGAATACGCCCTGATCCATGTCGGCCATGTCGCCGAGGGCGCGCTCACGCAGCCTGGCGCCCGCCTGCTGGTGGCGCTGAAGCTGATCGAGGAATTCTGCAAAGAGGCCGGCATCACCAGCCATCTTGTCGAACATGTCTATCCCGGCGCGGAACTCGCCGGCAGCCTGGCCGCGCATCCCCTGGCCGCCTTCGGCTATCCCGGCGAGCGCCCGATCCTGCTCGGCGAATTTGTCACCACCGACCAGGGCACCGGCTTCGTGCATCTGGCACCCGACCACGGCGAGGATGATTTCCATCTCTGCAAGGACGCCGGCATCGCGCCGATCGAATGGGTGGATGGCGATGGCACCTACAAGCCGATCGTGCCGCTCTTCGCCGGCCTGCATGTCTACAAAGCCGCTGAGCCAGTCTGCAAAGCTCTCATCGAGGCCGGCATGCTGGTGGCGCGCGGCAAGCTGGTGCATTCCTACCCGCATAGCTGGCGTTCCAAGGCGCCACTGATCACCCGTGCGACGCCGCAATGGTTCATCCGCATGGATGGGCCCGAGCAGATTCGCAAACATGCTTTGGAAGCACTGGACAGAACCCAATTCGTCCCGGCCGCCGGCCGCCGCCGCATCGGCGCGATGGTCGCCGCACGCCCGGATTGGTGCATCTCCCGCCAGCGCGCCTGGGGCGTGCCGATCGCCATCTTCGTCGACAAGAAAACCGGCGAGCCGCTGCGTGATCCCGAGGTAATGGCCCGCGTGGTCGCCGCCTTCGAACAGG
>CAIVDX010000267.1 GCA_903904805.1 uncultured Rhodospirillales bacterium | reverse complement strand
GCGCCAGCGCCTCACCCAGCTTGAACAGCATCACGAAGGCCAGGATCAGGCCAGCGTCCGGGCGCCGCAGAAAATCCCCCAGCGGGGCGACCACCGAGCCATGCAGCCGCGCCGCCAGCGACAGGCCCGCCACCCGCGCCGGTGCCGCGATCTCGCCCACCGCCAGCGTCACCGCCACGCTGCACGCCACCAGAGCCGCGACCACCAGCAATGCACCATGCCAGCCCAGCGGCCCGACAAGCCCGATCGCGCCGGCACCGGAGGCCAGCATCGCCACGCGATAGCCCCAGACATAGGCGGCCAATGCGAGGCCTTGCCGCGCCGGCGGATAGATCTCGATGCGCCAGGCATCCACCACGATGTCCTGGCTGGCCGAGAGAAACGCGATCAGCACCGCGCTGCCCACCACGCCAACCGGATCGGCCACCGGATCGCCCAGCGCCAGGCTCACGCAGGCCAGCGCCAGACAGGGCTGGATCACCAGCAGCCAGCCGCGCCGCCGGCCAAAGCCACGCAGCGGCCGGCTGCTATCCAGCAGCGGCGCCCACAGGAATTTCAGCGTGTAGGCCAGCCCGATCGCCGCGGTCAGCCCGATCGCCGAGAGCGAGACATTCGCCTCGCTCAGCCACTGCCGCAGCGTGAAGCCCGACAATGACAGCGGCAGCCCGCAGGCAAAGCCGAACAGCCCGATCGGCCACAATGCTGGCGGGCGCGCGCCGGGCGCGGTCGTGTCACTCTCCATCGCTCTCCCATGCGGCAGCGCGGAGCGTGTCGCAAGAGGCGCGGCCGGACGCACGCAACGCCCGGCCGCGCCCGATCAGCGCTTCAGCTGCCCGGCGTGGTGGCCGGCGCCGTCTTGTGGCTGCTCTTCTTGCTGTGGGACGAGTGGCTGCTCTTGTGGCTGCTCTTCGCGGGCTTGGCGCTGGTGGTGCTCGGCGTGCCCAGATTGCTCTGCGCCATCGCCGGCACCGCGCCAGCCACCAGCGCGACCACCGAAACTGCCATCAGCAGGCGTGTGAAAATGCTCATCGTCAACTCTCCATGGGGTCGGCGCCCGGTGCAATCCGGTGCGACAGCAATGCGTTAACAGAGCCGTCGTGCGCGCCGGAAGACCTCGCCGCCGCAAGGCTGCACTGGCGCTGCGGCAGGTGCGGCGGGTCAATTCTCGTGCCGCAAACTCCGCCCCGAGGAGCGCGGAGCCGCTGGGATACGGTGGCTGCGCCCGCTCATCGAGCCGACCCGCTGCGACACCGGCGCAGTGCCGCGAGTCATCCTGTCGAGGCCCTCGCGCGCCACCTGGTGGGCGCGATCATCATGGCTGCCCGACCGGCCAACCGCCGGCCCCGCCGGCAGGCAGAGCACCGTGAGGTATAAACCCAACCACAGGCCCACCCGCAGGCCCGCCACACGCAGCGTCGCGCCCATTCATGGCACCCCCCGCACCAGGCCCGATCATTCAGGCCTGACACGCGCAAGGTGCCAACATCACCTCAGAAAAACAACCCTGGGTGGAAATCCGGCCTCACGCCATCTCGGACGTGCGCTCGGCCTTCTTGCGGGCATGCGGGTCGAGATGGCGCTTGCGGATGCGGATCGCCGAGGGGGTGATCTCCACCAGCTCGTCATCCTCGATATAGGCGATCGC
>CAIVDX010000266.1 GCA_903904805.1 uncultured Rhodospirillales bacterium | reverse complement strand
GTGGCGCTGGCGACGGGGGTTCCCTCGCTCGCCGCCGCGCTCGCGGGGGCGGCGGCCGGCGGCTGGCTCGTGGCGCGGATCGGTGCGGGGCGCGCGCTTGTGATCACCGGCTTTGTGCAGATGGCATCGATGCTGTTGTATTTTCTGCTGGCCTACAGCCAGGGAAATCCGACCATTCTGGTGATGAAGGTGGTGCTGGAGGGTTTCGCCGAGGCGATGGCGGATGCGGCGTTCCTGACATTCATTTCGGGGCTGTGCAGTCTGCGCTACACCGCCACGCAATATGCGCTGCTGTCGTCGCTGGCCGCGTTCGGCCTGCGCACGGTGGCCGGCGGCAGCGGTTTCCTGGCGGAACGATTGGGCTGGCTGGGGTTCTACGGTCTGACCATCTTCGCCTCGGTTCCGGCGATGATCATCATGATGATGATTCTGAAACGTGTTCAGCGCGCCGCGCCGATATAGCGAAGGCTGGCCGCGGTATTTTTCGGAACCGACGCGCCTGTCCTCAGCCGCGTCCCCGCAGTCTGCCGATGGCGTGACGCAGGGGGAGCAATCCTCGCCAGACCGATGAGACGGGCCGCAAAATCCTGGCGATCTGTGACGCGACACGCGCGATCTCAAGCTGGCTGCGCAACAATTCAGCCTGGCGGGCCTCCAGTGCCGCCAGCCGGTCCTCGATCGGGCCCAGGAATGGTGGTTGCGATGGTGGTGCTGGCGGTGGTGTTTGGCGGGAGGTCAGCATTGCCTGTACCGCGCCGAGCAGGGCCGGCTCGCGGGTGAGGGCGATGCGCAGGGCGCTGTTGCGCAGAAGCAGCGTGTGGCGCTGATGCAGGGCCAGCCCGTCGGTGGCGGTGTTGCCGTAGCCTGGGGCGGCGCCGGGATCGCGCTGATGGTAGAAGGCGAGATCACGGTCGAGGAAATCGATCTCACCCAGCATCAGCAGCCGGATGTTGAACTCCCAGTCGCCGAGCACGGGCAGCGCCGGATTGAACGGCCCGATCCGATCGATCGCGGCGCGGCGGAAGACCAGGCTGATGTTGGGGATACGGTTTGACACGAGAATATCGGCGATGCTGGTCAGCCGGCGATTATGTGGCCAGGTGAGCCGTGCGAGTTCCACCACGCCGGAGTCATCCAATCGTTCCGTGATCAGCGTGCAGCCGGTGGTGACGCCGACGCAGTGGCGCTGCGTGGGTGCGTTGAGAAATCCCGTTGTGGCGGCGAGGAACTCCGGATCCCAGCTGTCATCGTCGTCATGCACCGCGACGAATTCCTCGCGCGCCCGGGCGAGGCCGGCATTGGAGGCCGCTTCCATGCCGAGGCTATGCGGCAGATTGATCACGCTCAGGCGATCAACGAGGCCGGGGAGATGGCGGCCGAGCGTGTGGTCCAGAACGCCCGGATCGCCGCCGTCATTCACCAGATAGAGATGCCAGGCGCCATGCGTCTGGGCGGCCACGCTGGCGAGCGCGCGCTCGAGCAGGCGCGGGCGGTCCTTCGTGCGCATGATCACGGCGACGCTGCCCGCGAGGTCTGGCGGCGCTGCGGGGAGAGCCACCGTGCTTGGAAAAAGCAGCGGCCAGGGCGCGGGCGGCGAGGGGTCGTTCATGGTCAGAGTCTCATGGCGGCGTGAGGTCGGCTGTCCGGGAGACGCCGGGTCAGCTTGGGGTGGCTGGCTCCTGAACCGCCGGGAGCCATACCAGGAATGTCGCGCCTTTGCCTTCCTCGCTTTCGATCACCAACTGGCCGCGATGGCGGTTCACCACATGCTTGACGATGGCCAGCCCGAGACCGGTGCCGCCGACGGAGCGGGAGCGGCCTTTGTCGACGCGGTAGAAGCGCTCGGTGAGGCGGGGCAGGTGGGATTTGGCGATGCCGGGGCCGTCGTCGCTCACCGCGAGGAGAACGCCGGGCCGGTTGGGCCAGCGGCCGGCCTGGACGGGTTCCACGAGCACCCGCACGCGTCCGCCGGACTTGCCGTATTTCACGGCGTTATCCAGCAGATTCTGCAACACCTGCATCAGCTGGTCGGCGTCGCCCAGCACTGGCGGCACCGCCTCGGGGCCGGAGAGTTCGATGCGGATCTGGCGGTCGAGCGCGCGGGGTTCCATCTCGGCGAGCATGCGTTCGGTGAGCGCGCGGGGGTCGATGGGTTCGCGTGGCGGCTGGTGCTCGGTGAGTTCGACGCGGGAGAGGCTCAGCAGATCGGCGATCAGGCGGTTCATCCGCTCGGCCTGTTCGGCCATGATGCCGAGGAAGCGGTCGCGCGCCGGCGGGTCGTCGCGGGCGGGGCCGCGCAGCGTGTCGATGAAGCCGATCAGGCTGGCGAGCGGGGTGCGCAGCTCGTGGCTGGCATTGGCGACGAAATCGGCGCGCATGCGTTCCAGCGCGCGTTCGCGGGTGCGGTCGGACAGCACCAGGATCAGGCGGCCGCCATCGGGCAGCGGCGGGTCGAGCGTCAGCAGGGTGGCGACGATGTCGCGCGGGATCGGCACGGCGAGGGCGAATTCCGCCTGCACCGGTGTGGCGTCGTTTTTCAGCGCGCGGCCGATGGCGTCGCGCAGGATGGGCTGGCGCAGGACGGCCTGGATATCGTTGTCGAAGGCGGTGCGGGCGGCGCGGTTGGTGCGCTTGACGGCGCGATCCTCGCCGAGGACCAGCAGCGGGTCGGGCAGGGTCTCGATGATGATCTCGTCGGTCTTGAGCAGGCGGGAGAGCATGGCGTCGCGCTCGGCGAGCTGGCGGGAGAGGCGATCGATGTCGCGCGACAGCAGGCCCATCTGCGGCAGGCTGGGGGGTGGGCGGGAGTTCGGCGCGGCCTGTGGGTCGGCGGCGGCGCGCAGGGCGCGGCGAACCAGGCGGACATCCTCGGCCCAGATCATCGCCAGCCCCGCGGCCCCGGCGATCACCGCGGCGAGGGAGACCAGCGCGGCCAGCGGGCTGAGTTGGCCGGCGATCACCAGGGCGGCGAACACCAGCGTTGGCGCGAGGGTGATGGCGACGAGCGCGCCGAGCGCCAGGCGGAGCATGTTTGCGCTAGCTGCCGGTGCGCGCGACGTCGATCAGATGGCTGCCGGCGCGATCGACGGCGAAGACCGACAGGCCGCGGCGGACCTCGCCGTTGGGCTGCAGGGTGAGCGGCCCGTCGGCGCCGAGATAGCCCTCGGGGCGGGTGAGCGCGGCGACGGGGTCGACGGCGCCGGCGGCCAGTCGGGCGATGGCGGCGGCGTCGAAGCCGATGTCGGCGAGCGGTGGCGGCGGGGCGCCGGCGCGGGCGGTGTAGACCTGGACGAAGGGGGCGCGGGCGGCGGGCGGCGGCGCGGCATACCAGCCGCCGATCGGCCCGGTGGAGGGCCCGCTCGCGGGCGGTGCCCAGAAGGCGGGGCCGAGCAGCAGCACGCGCTCGGGGCTGAGGCCGGCGGCGGCGAGCGAGGAGAGCAGGGTGGCGAGCGGTTTGCCGGCCTCGGTCAGCAGCAGGGCGTCGAAGGGCGCGGCGGTGGGGGTTGTCAGCCGGGTGATGGCGGCCTGCAGGTCGGCGGCGGAGGCGTAGCGTTCGATCTGGGCGGGTGGGCCGCCTTGCGCCTGGATGGCGGCGACCAGCCCGGCGGCGAAGGCGTCACCGAGTTGGCCGGCGGGCAGCAGGGCGGCGGGGCGCTGGCGGCCATGGGCGCGGGCGGTGCTGACCAGGCGCGCGGTCTGCTCGGCGGGGGTGAGGCCCATCACCCAGATGCCGGGGCGGGATTTGCCGGCGTCGGAGGTGAAGGCGAGGATGGGGATGTGGGCGGCGGCGGCCGGCGGGGCGACGGCGTCGGTTTCGGCTGAGGTGAGCGGGCCGACGATCACGCGGGCCCCGGCGCCGATGGCGGCGCGGGCGGCGGCGGCGGGGTCGGAGCTGGTGTCGTGCGCGGTGAAGGTGGGGGCGCCGTCACCCTCCAAGGCGATCTGGCTGGCGCGCAGCAGCGCCTGGGCGAGCAGGCCGGTGGCGCCGGGCGCGGTGAGCGGGGCGAGCAGGGCGACGTGGGCGCCTGTCACCTGGGCGGGCGACTGCGCCGGCGCCAGCGCTGGCACTGGCACTGGCTTTGGCGCGGAGGGCAGGGGTGTGGCGAGGACGGGTTGCGGGAGGGCCGGCTTTTGTGGCGCGATGGGGTTTGTCGCGCAGCCCGCCAGCAGGGGCAGCGCCAGAAGGACCCGCCATGCAACGCCCCATTCCAGTCGGCAGCGATCCATGTGGCGGTCCTCCGGACGAGTCGTTGGAAGGCGAAATGGAGTCGGCTGCCAGCGACACGGCCAGCGACTCGGGGCGATTTCAGGGTCTTCTGCTTGTTTCCACGCCGATCGGCAACCTCGGCGACATGACAATGCGCGGGGCGCGGGCATTGGCGGCAGCGGATCTGATCCTGTGCGAGGACACCAGGCATTCGGCCAGGCTGTTGCAGGTGCTGGGGGTGAAGGCGCGGACGGAGGCGTTGCACGACCATAACGAGGAGTCGCGTATCCCGGGGCTGATCAAAAAGCTGCAGGCGGGGGCGGCGATCGCGGTGATTTCGGATGCCGGCACGCCGCTGGTGTCGGACCCCGGGTTTCGGCTTGCACGCGCGGCGATCGCGGCCGGGGTGAGGGTGTCGGCGTTGCCCGGGGCGAATGCGGCCGTGATGGCGCTGGTGCTGTCGGGGCTGCCGCCGATGCCGTTTCTGGTGATGGGGTTCGCCGCGGCGAAGTCGGCGGCGAGGCGGGCGCAGTTTTCGTCGCTGCGGGCGGCGGAGCAGGCGGGGCTGAGCGCGACGTTGGTGTTCTATGAGGCGCCGCATCGGCTGGCGGAGACGTTGGCGGACATGGCGGCGGTGTTCGGTGATCGTCCGGCGGCTGTCGCGCGGGAGTTGACGAAGAGGTTCGAGGAGGTGCGGCGGGGCGGGCTTGCTGTGCTGGCGTCCGCCTATGCGGTTGAGGAGGCGCGGGGGGAGATCTGCATTGTTGTTGGTCCGCCCTCTGGCGATGTGGTCGAGGTGGATTTGGATGCGCAGTTGTTGGCGGCGCTGGAGGGGAATTCCGTGCGGGACGCCGCGGCGTTGGTGACCGTGGCGACCGGGCTGCCGCGCAAGCAGGTATATGCCCGTGCCCTGGAGTTGGCCGGTCGGTCTCAGGGGTAATTTGTTGCCCCGACGGGCATAAGTCGAGCGGGTCTGGGGGGCTACCCCCCGTCGTGCCTGGCACGCTCTCGCGTGACGGGTCCTGGGCAGAGCCCTGGAATCTTTTTGAGGTTCTTATGTCGCGATTGTTCTTGTTCTTGGCGTGTGTATTGGGCTTCGCGGTCGTCGCGTTGGCGGCCGCCGGCGCGCATCTGTTTCCGGGGGACGCGCTGTTCCAGACGGCGTTGCAGATGCAGGCGTGGCATGTGCCGGTGGTGTTGGCGGTCGGGGTGTGGCTGCGCGTGGGCGGCGGGGTGTGGGTGCGGGCGGGCGGTGGCGCTCTGGTGCTCGGCCTGGTGCTGTTCTGTGGGGCGCTGTACGCGCATGCGGTGACCGGGGTGTCATTGGGGCCGGTGGCACCGGTGGGTGGGACATTGATGATGCTGGGGTGGCTGGGGTTGGCGGTGGCGGCGGCTCGTGGATGAGGTGAGGTCGGCGTATCAGGCCGCCGAGGGGTTCGAGGCGGTTCTGGCCGAGGAGCTGGCGCGCAAGGGCGTGGTGGTTTCGCGATGGCATGGGCCGTTGGCGCTGTCGGGCGACGGGCCGGTTGAGGCGGCGTGGGCGCTGGATGTGTGGCGGTCGCCGGTGCTGATTCCGGTGGGGTCGATCAAGGCTGGGGCGGATGCGCTGCGGGCGATCCAGCGGAATTGGGATTGCCTGGCGGTGGCGCATTTCCGGCGCGCGGCGCTGATCGGGCAGCGTCTGCCGCCGATCAAGGCGCGGGAGTTCGGCGCGGGGTCTGTCGCGCCGGATGCGAAGCTGGGTGGCTGGACGCTGCTGGCGCCGGATCTGATGCTGGCGAGCGCGGAGAAGAGCTCGCCGTTTCTGGGCGCGGTGCCGGCGTTCGCGGAGGACCATATCGGGCCGCCGAGCCGGGCCTATCTGAAATTATGGGAAGCCTGCCTGCGGTTTGGCGCCTGGCCGGGCCCGGGGGAGGTGTGTTTCGATCTCGGCGCCTCACCGGGTGGCTGGACCTGGGCGATCGCCGAGCGTGGGGCGGCGGTGGTGGCGGTGGATCGCGCGCCGCTTGAGCCGAGGGTGGCGGCGATGGCGGGGGTGAGTCTGCGTCAGGGCAGTGCGTTCAGCATGGCACCGGAGCCGTGCGACTGGCTGTTTTCGGACATCATCGCCTATCCGGATCGGCTGCTGGAGCTGGTGCGGGCCTGGATCGCTGCCGGGGTGGTGCGGCGGATTGTCTGCACGGTGAAGTTCCAGGGGGCGACGGATCACGACACGGCGGAGGCGTTCGCGGCGATCCAAGGTGGGCGGCTGCAGCACCTGTCGGTGAACAAGCACGAGCTGACCTTCATGTGGCGGCGGCCGGATCAGGCGGGCAGCGGGCTGTCGCCATAGCGGTTGGGGGTGCTGTCGCCGCGGCGGATGGTCCAGATCAGCAGGACCAGCCAGCCAATGAGGGGGATGAGGCCGAGCAGCAGCCACCAGCCGGAGCGGCCGACATCATGCAGGCGGCGGGCGGCGACGGCGAGGCCGGGCAGCAGCAACGCGAGATTGAGCAGCGGGGCGAGCAGGGTCTGGTCGGCATTGGCGTCGATCACCGCGGCGGCGCTGCCGATCAGAAAGTCGAACAGGGTGAACCACCAATATTCGGCACGGCAGGCGCGACCGCGGAAATCGGCGTATTTGGCAAGGCAGGAGCGGATGGCGGCGGCAAAGCCCATCGTGCGTGTCTCGCTGCGGTGAAAGGCCGGCCTACCATGGCGCCGGCGCGGGCGGCAATCAGCCCTGCGCGGCCCCCATCGCCTGGCGCATGAAGAAGCGCTTCAGCCGGGGCATGCGATGGACGGCAGCGATGCCGAGGTCGCGGGCGAGGCGGATCGGCGGGAAGTCGGTGCTGAACAGGCGATCCAGCGCGTCGGTGGCGGCGAGCATCAGCATGGCGTCGGGCCGGCGGGCGGACTGGTAGCGGCGCAGCAGCTGGGGGCTGCCGAGATCATCGCCATCCTCCCAGGCGTTGATCAGGAGGGTGGCGAGGAAGGTTGCGTCACGCAGGCCGAGATTGAGGCCCTGGCCGGCGATCGGGTGGATGCCGTGCGCGGCGTCGCCCACCAGGGCCAGGCGGGTGGCGGTGAAGCGGGCGGCCATCAGCGCGGAAAGCGGATAGGACCAGCGGCGGCCGATGGGTGTGACGGCGCCGAGATGGCTGCCCAGGCGGCGGCTGATCTCGCGGGTGAAGCCGGCCTCGTCCATCGCCATGAAGCGGGCGGCGCGTTCGGGGCGGTCGGTCCAGACCAGGGCGGAGATGTTCTGGCCGGCCTCGTTGGGCGCCATCGGCAGCTGGGCGAAGGGGCCTTCGGGGAGGAAATGTTCCAGCGCGGTGCCGTGATGCGGGCGTTCGTGGGCGATGGCGCACACCACCGCGTGCTGGCGGTAGGCGAAGCGGGTGGCGCCGATGCCGGCCTGCTTGCGCAGTTGGCTCTCGCGGCCGTCAGCGGCGATGACGAGCTGGGCGGTGATGGTGGGGCCGCCGGCGATGGCGATGGTGGCGGCGTGGGCGTCGCGGCTGACCTGCGATTGGGCAGGTGCGTAGAGGTGCAGATTGTGTGATTCGTTCAGCTGTTGCCCGGCCGCCAGTTCGTGAACGCGGGCGTTTGACTCTGCGAGTTCGTGAACGCGGGCGTTCAACGCCACGCGCAGGCTGCGGGCCTCGATCATGTAGCCGAAGGGCTGGTCGCCGACCTCGGTGTGGTCGAAATGCAGGAACAGCGGCGAGGCGGGCTGGCCGATGCGGCCGTCGGAAATGCGGATATCGAGAATCGGGCCGGGGGGCTGTGGCAGGCGGTCCCACAGGCCGGCCTGTTCCAGCAACGGACGGCTGCCGGCGGCGATGGCGTAGGCGCGGCCGTCAAAATCGGGATGTTCCATCGGCGGCAGGGCGGCGCGGTCGACCAGGGCGGTGGGGACGCCGGCGCTGGCCAGGCGGGCGGCCAGCGCGCCGCCGACCGGACCGGCGCCGATCACGCAGACGGCGACCTCAACGGGAGGGTGTGGTTGGAGGGTCATGCGGCTGCTCCGGACGTGTGCAGCGCGGCGGCGGACCTGTCTCGCCGCTTTGCCGGGCGCGCTGCACCACAAATGTGCACGTTCAAAGCATGAGAGTGGGTGCGTTTGGTCCTTGGCGCAATGGCCGCGGTGGTGGCATAGTTCTTGGAACGCGTGCGAAGGAAAAATGGTTTTCCGAACGCGCGCTGGCTGCCCGAGTGGCCGCGCATTGAGAAGGGGAAATGGCGATGAAGCTGATCATGGCTATCATCAAGCCCTTCAAGCTCGACGACGTGCGCGAGGCGCTGACGCCCCTAGGGGTTCAGGGCCTGACCGTCACCGAGGTGAAGGGTTTTGGCCGACAGAAGGGCCAGACGGAAATTTATCGTGGTGCTGAATACCATGTCAGCTTCCTGCCTAAGGTGAAGATCGAGGTCGTGGTGCCCGCCGCGATGGCCGAACAGGTCATTGAGGCGATCTCCAAGTCCGCCCAGACCGGCAAGATCGGCGACGGCAAGATCTTCGTGATGGACATCGAGCAGGCCGTGCGCATCCGCACCGGCGAATCCGACCTCGCCGCGCTCTGACATAGGACACCAGCCATGACATTCCGCGTATCGCGGGTGGCGGCCCTGGCCGCGCCCCTCATGATGCTCGCGTTGCCGGCGTTCGCCGACGACGCGCCAGCCAAGATCGATTCCGGCGACACTGCCTGGATGCTCACCTCCACCGCTCTGGTGCTGATGATGACCATCCCGGGGCTGGCGCTGTTCTATGCCGGCATGGTTCGCAAGAAGAACATTCTCGCCACCATGATGCAGTCCTTCACCATCGTGTGCCTGGTGACGATCGTGTGGATGGTGGCGGGCTACAGCCTGGCCTTCACCAATGGCGGTCTGTATGTTGGTGATCTGTCTCGTCTGTTCCTGAACGGCATCGCCGAAAACTGGGACAAGCCGTTCACGCTCGGTGCGGGCACCGATGCGGCCGCGGCGCAGACGATCCCCGAGAGCGTCTACATGATGTATCAGATGACCTTCGCGATCATCACGCCGGCGCTGATCGCCGGTGCGTTCGCCGATCGCATGAAGTTCTCCGCGATGATCGTGTTCATCGTGCTGTGGTCGCTGATCGTCTATTCGCCGGTGGCGCACTGGGTGTGGGCGCCGACGGGTTGGCTGGGCGCGGGCGTGTATGGCCTGCCGGGTGCGGCGGACTTCGCCGGTGGCACCGTGGTGCACATCAACGCGGGCATCGCCGGTCTGGTGTGCTGCCTGGTGATGGGCAAGCGCGTTGGCTACCCGACCGAGAACATGTCGCCCTACAATGTGGGCTACGCGCTGATCGGCGCGGCGCTGCTGTGGGTGGGCTGGTTCGGCTTCAACGCGGGGTCTGCCGTGGCCGCCAATGGCCGTGCGGGCTTCGCGATGATGGCGACCCAGATCGCCACCGCCGCGGCCGCTCTGGCCTGGATGTTCGCCGAGTGGATCGCCAAGGGGAAGCCCTCGGTGCTCGGCGCGGTGTCCGGCGCGGTGGCGGGCCTGGTGGCGATCACCCCGGCCTCGGGCTTCGTGCTGCCTGGGCCGGCGCTGATCATCGGCATCGCGGCTGGCGTGATCTGCTACTGGGCCGCGACGAGCCTGAAGCACATGCTTGGCTATGACGACAGCCTTGACGCCTTTGGCGTGCATGGCGTGGGCGGTATCGTCGGCGCCTTGCTCACCGGTGTCTTCGCCTATGGTCCGCTCTCGGCCACGGATACGGCTGCGGATGGCGTGTATATCGGCGGTCTGGCCCAGTTCGAGAGCCAGGTTGTCGCGGTGCTCGCCACCCTGATCTGGAGCGGCGTGGTTACCTTCATCATCCTCAAGGTGGTGGATCTGATCATCGGCCTGCGCGTCACCGAAGAGCAGGAACGCGAAGGTCTCGACGAAGTACTGCACGGCGAACGCCTTGGCTAAGCCTTGCTGACAGACTGAAAAGGGGGGCGGGGCCGGCGACGGTCCCGCCCTTTTTTTGACCAAACGGGTTTTGGCTGGTCAGGGCAGCGTGGCGCGCGTTTCGGGACCGGCCAATCCAGCCGAAATTCAAGCCCGATATCCCCTGCAGGAGAACATCATGGCCAAGACGCATCGCTACGCCCCCGAGGTGACATGGACCGGTAATACCGGCACCGGGACCAGCGGCTATGCCGCCTTCAGCCGCGACGTGGAAATCGCCAGCGCCGGCAAGCCGACCATCCTCGGCTCGGCCGACCCGGCCTTCCGCGGCGACCCGGCGCGCTGGAACCCCGAGGACATGCTGGTGAGCTCGCTCTCGGTCTGCCACATGCTGTGGTTCCTGCATCTCGCGGCGATGGCGAAGGTGATCGTCACCGATTACGTCGATAGCCCAGAGGGATTCATGGAGGAGAGCAAGCCGGGTGACGCGCTGTTCACCTCCGTTGTGCTGCATCCGAAAGTGACGACATCAGCGCCGGTCGATGTCGCGCTGATGGCGAAGCTGCACCATGACGCGCATGAGAAATGCTTCATCGGCCGCTCGGTGAATTTCCCGGTGACGGTCGAGCCGGTGAGCTGAAGGCTGCGTCCAGCACGCGATTCAGCGCGGCGGGATCATCCCACTCCAGCCGTACATCCAGCACGATGATGCCCGCGCGCTGATCCGCTGAGAGGCGCGCGGCATCCTTTGCTGTGGTGGCGAGCGTGGCATCAAGTTTCCGCGCCTCGTCATGCAGGCTGGTGAGATCGGCCGGGCGATACTGGTGGTGATCGGGAAAGACGCGGAAGCTGGCGAGATCAGCACCCGCCTCGATCAACGAATCGGCGAATTTCCCGGGAAAACCGATCCCCGCGAAGCCGAGCACGCGCCGCCCGGCCACCGCCTCACCACCCAGCGGGCGCAGCCGCGCGCGCAGGATCGGGATGGTGAGCTGTTCGGCGGCGTCGGTCGCATCCTGGCCGATCAGAACGGCGGCGGCGCAGCGGCGCTCCGCATCGGCCACCCGCTCGCGCAGCGGGCCGGCTGGGATCAGGAAGCCATTGCCAAAGCCGGTGCCGCCATCGACGACCAGCAGAGAGAGGGTTTTCGCGAGTGTCGGGTTCTGCAACCCGTCATCCATGACCAGGGCCTGCGCCCCCGCCGCCATGGCTGCGCGGGCACTCGCCGCACGATCGGCACCGACCCAGGTGGGTGCGATGGCGGCGAGCAGCAGCGGCTCGTCGCCGACATCGGCAGCGTGATGGCGCACCGGATCGACGCGCGTTGTGGTGCGCATCTGCCCGCCATAGCCGCGGGTGATGAAATGCACGGCAACACCGCGCGCGATCAGCCGGCGGCCAATGTCCAACGCCAGAGTTGTCTTGCCCGCCCCGCCGGCCGTGGCATTGCCACAGCAGATCACCGGCACCGGAGCGACATAGCCCGGACGCGCCAGCCGCCGCGCCGTCACCCGCCCGATCAGCCAGCCGATCGGCGAGAGTAGCAGCGGGATGAAGGGCAGCGCACGGTAGCGCCAGAAAAAGGGCGGATTCATGCCGGCGGCACTCCCGCCATCACCGCCAGTGTCGCGGCAAACTGGCGCGGCAGATCGGCGTTTCGGTTGGCGGCGCGTATCGCGGCCTCCGATGCAAGCTGACGCGCCGGAATATCGCTGAGCATCCCGCTCAGCCAGGTGGCGAGGCCGGTCGCATCGGAAATCCGCGTGAGCGCGCTGGCATCTTCCAGCAAGGAGGCCGCCTCGGCCTGGTTTTCCATATGCGGGCCGCAGGCAACCACGCAGCCGAGCCGGGCGGCTTCCAGCGGATTCTGCCCACCGCGTGGCGCGATGCTGCCGCCGATGAAGGCGAGCGGGGCGAGGCGGTAGAACAGGCCCATCTCGCCCAATGTATCGGCAATCCAGAAGCCGCTGTCGCCGGGCAGCTCGCCGCGACTCCGGCGTGGCGCATCCCCGGCCAGGGCGGAAATCGCATCACCACGTTCGGGATGGCGCGGGGCGATAATCGTCAGCAGATCGGGAAAGCGCTCCGCCACGATCCGGTGCGCCGCGATCGCCACCGCCTCCTCGCCATCATGCGTGCTGGCAGCGAGAAAGACCGGACGATTGGCGATGGCATCGCGCAGCCGTGCGACTTCCGGCCCGCTGGCGGGCAACGGGGCGGCGGCGAATTTCAGATTGCCTGGCGCGGTAGTGGCCGAGGCTCCCAAGGCGCGCAGTCGTGCGGCATCCTGCTCGGACTGCGCCGCGATGACGCTGAAACTCTCCAGCATATATCGGGCAAATCTCGATGCCCGCCCCCAGCCACGGGCACTGCCCGCCGAGAGTCGCGCATTCAGCAGCGCCATTGGAATGGAGCGAGCCCGCGCTGCCAGGATCAGATTGGGCCATAACTCGCTCTCCACCAGC
>CAIVDX010000265.1 GCA_903904805.1 uncultured Rhodospirillales bacterium | reverse complement strand
TCTTCAACGGCCACCACCACGAACGCCTGCGCCGGCATGGATATCTGAACAGCAAGCGTCCCGTTGCGTTGGAAATCAGTGAAGTGTGGCAGGTGGCGCCGGGCACCTTCAAATATCCCGGCGCGGCTATCATCGGGCACAAGCGGGCCAGCACCGTCGGGCTTGCGGCAACGCCTATCGCCGGCTTTTTGGCGGAACCGTCCGGGCTCATCGCGGCCGATTTTTCAGTCCAGACGCTCGGTTCGCAGCGAACGGCCTGGGTGCTCGCCAAGGAAGGCATGCCGGTCGCAGATGGCGGGATGGGAGCGCTTCCGCAGCAGGGCGCTGATCTCATGCCGCGAACGGCTGTCTGCATTGATATTGAAAAAGCCGCCGGTGCAGAGCACCAGATCAACACGCCAGATGCCGCATCGCCATGGTTCTTCGCAGTCAAAGCCGCGAAGGAACTGAAAGACGTGCAGTTCCCCGGTCACGTTGCGCCTCGCTATATCTATCGCATGGCGCAGTCGGAAAATCTGTTGCCGTTCACGCTCGGCGCTCACTGCGCGCCAATCGCGATCCCCGCTGAGCGCGACGCAAGTGGTGCGTGGCATATCCTTGATGAGGCCGACATTCGCCGTTTGGGACACGTCGAGACGGCGCGCCGTTTCGGGCGCATCAACGCGAGACTCGCCAAGGTCGGCCAGGGCAAATCTCTCCAGGGTCGCGTCGACGAGCGGGGCAAGCTGAGCAAGCAGCACTTTGGCGAAGGCGGCCACATCATCATGGCCGGCGCGGGCGGTAAGCATATCTGCGCGGCCTGCCTGCCGGTTGCCGAGGCCGATGACCTCGTCATCGACCAGACCCTCTACTGGAAGGTTTTCAGCGACGAAAATGCGGCCTGGTTCTGCGTCGGGATGCTGAATAGCCATGCCATGACCGAAGCCATCGCGCCGTTCAATCCCAAAGGCGCGTTCGGCGAGCGGCACATTCACGCATTGCCCTACCGCCTTATGCCGGCGTTCGATCCCACCAATGAGGATCATCAGCGCATTGCCGCTCTCGCCAAGGAACTCGCCCGCGCGGCGCGGACCGCCATCGCAGGAGACGCGTATCTTTCCGACCCTTCGCGCGCGCTGACGGCGCGGCGCACCAAACTGCGGACTTTCCTGATCGACACGGCGCAGATGGGCGAGCTTGAACTCCTGAGCGCCGCCGTTCTCGGGACAACGGCGGTCTCCGCTGATGCGGACGATCTGTCGGATGACGGTGAGGATGGTGACGCATGAGGCTCGTGCGCCTCGACATCAGGAATTTCCGCCTTCTCCGCGACGCATCCGTCCGCATGGATGAGACGCAGACCACCACGATATTGGTGGGACCGAACAACAGCGGGAAGACCTCCGTCGCGGAAGCCCTATTGCTGTTTACGGAGGGCAGCGGCAAGGATTTTTCGATCTACGATCTGTCGGTCTGTTGCTGGGCATCTTTTGCTGCAACCGAAAAAGTGATGCTGACGGACGCATCCGGACCAGAGGCCACGTTGATTCCTCCGCTGCCATCGATGTCGATGGATTTGCATTTCCTCTATGGGAATGACGATGCTGACCTGGCCGTTGCATCTGACCTGCTCATGGATGTTGACGCCGAATCCTTCCGCGTCAGGCTGCGGATCGCCTATGTCGTCAAGGATATCGAGAAGCTCGCCAAGGAGT
>CAIVDX010000264.1 GCA_903904805.1 uncultured Rhodospirillales bacterium | reverse complement strand
TGGGGGTGGTGGTGGCGGAGATGTTCACCGCGCTCTCGGGGCTGGGCTACATGGTCTCGTTCTACGGCAACACATTTCGGACGGCCTATCTGTTCGTGCCGATCCTGACGCTGGCGGTGCTGAGCCTGCTCATCACCGCCGCCATCGGGCGGCTGGAGGCGCGGTTCGCGCCATGGAGGACATCGTGAACGACGCTGGTCTTACTCCTGCGGATACGACCGCTCGGCATATTGCCGACGTGGCACATTCTGCTGGCATCCGACTGGTCGCCAGCCTGCCGGATGGCTGGATCACAAAACTCATCGAAACCTTCGACGCCGACGAGCGGTTTCGCCATGTGGCGGTCAATCGGGAGGAATCGGCGATCGGGCTGTGCTCGGGGGCGTATCTGTCGGGCATCGGCACCTTCGCGCTGATGGGCGCGTCGGGCTTCATGACCTGCATCTATGCGCTGACGAAAATCAATTTCACCTATCAGATCCCGCTGCTGATCGGCATCACCAACCGGGGTGCCACCGGCGACGGCGCGAAATTCCATCAATCCAATGGGCTTTATCTTAAACCGGTGATCGACGCGCTGCATCTGAAATATGTGACCATCACACGACAATCGGAGCTTCCGCGCCTGGCGGCGGCGGCGGCGCATGCGCGGACCTATGCGCGGCCGGTGGTGGTGAGCTTCGGACGCACGCTGCTGAAGGGAGGCGACGATGCGGAGTGAGGACTGCATGCGGCTGATGGCGGAGTCCGTTGGCGATGCGCTGGTGGTGACCGCGGCGGGCAACACCTCCGAGCTGTGGTGGAGCCTGACGCGCGAGACCGAGCGGGTGTTCTATCTGGAGGCATCGATGTCGCTCACCTCGATGTTCGCCGCCGGCATCGCCATGGGCGTGCCACACCGCAATGTGGTGGCGTTCTCCGGCGACGGGGCGCTGTGCATGAACCCTGGCATGCTGATGGTGGAGCGGCAGCTGAGCCTGCCCAACCTCAAGCATTTCATCTGGGACAATGGTGTGTATGGCTCGACCAACGAATGCGACCTGCCGTTCGTGCGGGCGACCGACTATGCGGCGATGGCGCGCGCCTGCGGCATCGCCCGGGTGCGGCATTTCGACGATCTGGAGAATCTCCGCGCGGGGCTGCCGGAGATCCTGGAGGAGCCTGGCCATGTGCTGACCATCCTCGAGGTGGAGCCGGTGGGGCACCATGTGCAGAGCCCTCCGCTGGATGGGCCGGAGGTGAAGTTCCGCTTCGGGCGGTATCTGGAGCGCACCGAGGGGCTGCGCATCTTCGACACGCAACTGGACCATGACGGGTCTGGATTGACCGCAGCGCTGTAACCGGGCGAGTCTGCGCGGCGAAGGAGGGGCAGTGCAATGATGTGGCGGTTGTGGCGATGTCGCTCTCGATCTCTCCCTTGGGGTTTGTCTCTGCCGCCTTCGCGCCGCGGCTGATGATGAGCGACACGCTTGAGATGCGCCTGGCCGATGCCATGCGGGCCGCGCAGGGTGGCGACAAGGTGGCCTATGGCCGGCTGCTGCGCGACTGCACCCAGCCGATCGCGGCGGTGGCGCGGCGGCAGGGGGTGCGCGACGCGCTGGTGGATGACGTGGTGCAGGAGACGCTGCTGACCATTCATCAGATCCGCCATACCTGGGATCCGTCGCGCCCGTTCCTGCCCTGGCTGCGGGCGATCGCCGCGCGGCGGGCGATCGACGGGCTGCGCAAGCAGGGGCGGCATGGCGCGCGCGAGGTGTTCGACCCGATCAGCTATGAGGCCGCGCCGGAGGTAGGTCCCGGTGCCGCCGAGGCGGTGGACCGCGCCGATGACAGCCAGCGTCTGGGCGCGGCGATCGCCACCCTGCCCGACGGGCAGCGCGAGGCGGTGGAGCAGCTTGTCATCGCCGACCGCTCGTTGAAGGAGGCGGCCGGGCTCACCGGCAAGACCGAGGGGGCGCTGAAGGTCAATCTGCACCGGGCGATCAAGAGCCTGCGCGGGCGGATGGCCGGGGCGACGATGGATGGCTGAGATGGACAATGAACTGCTGATCCGCGCCCTGGTGGCTGATGCCGACCCGGTGGTGCCGCTGGCACCTCCCTGGCGGCGGACCTTCGTGTGGTTCGCCGGCATCTGCCTGCTGGGGATTTTCCTGTCGATCGCGGGCAATGCGTCGGGCGCGCTGGCGCGGCTGACCGGGGCGGGCGATGCGATGGTGGCCGAGGCCGGGGCGATCCTGACAGCGCTGTCGGCCGGGCTGGCGGCGATGGCCAGCGCGGTGCCGGGGCGCTCGCGCTTCTGGCCGCTGGTGCCGTTGCCGTCGCTGGCGCTGTGGATTGGGGCGAGCGGGCTGGGCTGTCTGCGCCACTGGATCCTGCCGGGGATGCATGTGGCCGACATGGCGGAGACGATGGACTGCCTGATGTTCATTCTGGGGGTGTCGGTGCCGCTGTCGGCGGCGCTGATCTTTCTGCTGCGGCGGGCGGCCCCGCTGCGGCCGAACCTCACCGCTGCACTTGCCGGTCTGGCGAGTGCCGCGGCGGCGGCGTCGTTGCTGGGGTTCTTTCATCGCTATGATGCGTCGCTGATCGATCTGGGTGTGCATCTGGCGGCGGTGGCCGTGGTGGTGCTGCTCAATCGCGCGTTCGGCGGGCGGATGCTGCAGAGCGCGGCCTGATCCGAGGGCGGCGCTCAGCCGAGATGGGCCATCAGATGCGGCGCGAACCAGGCCAGCCCATCCAGCCCGGCGGCGCCGATCCCCAGCAGGATCGAGAGCAGGATGAGCGGGCTCGCGCTGGTCAGCAGCCCGGCCGAGGCGAGCACCACACCCAGCTGAAGGGCCGCTGAAGCGAGCTCGAAGGTTTCGAACGCCGCAAGCTTCTCGCCGCGCCGCGTCTCGGCAGCGCGCGCACGCGCGCTGAGCTGTTCGCGGCCTTCGTTGGTGCTGGGCTCACTGTCGAGCCGCGCGGCCTCGGCGAGAAATTTTTCCATCTGAGCGTGCAGCGCCTGCTGTCGGGCGTCGGATGCGTCCGGCGGGATCATCGCCTCGGTCAGGCTGGCGGCGGTGCGATTGACGGTGGCGCGCACGGTCTTGGCCTGGAAGAAGCTCCAGAGATTGGCGACCTCGATGTTGAGCGCGTTGAACTCGTTCTGGGCGCCGCGGCCGCCCATCTCGGTGACGGCGAGCATGGCGGCGAGCACGGCGATGAGCAGTGCGACGCGTTTGCGCGATCCGCCATCCTCGGCTGCCTCGCCGCGCGCTGCCTTTTCGATATCCTCGCTGACCTCGCGTGCTTCCATCGCCGCCTCCCCGGGTGGCGGAAGAATGCCGCGTGCAGCGGAGTCGCGCTGATCGGGATCGCACCCGGTGCGGCCGGGCGGCCGTTTCGAGTGATGTCGAGGCGGTCGCCGCATTTTTCGCGGACCATGCGCTCGAACAGCTCGGCATCGGTGAGCGTGTTCACCGGGCGCTCGAAAATGGCAGACTCGTAAAAGCCTGTTGGTTCTTTTCTTCAGAAAAGACCGCGCTTGCTAATAGATCACTTTGCCGGGTTTGAATTTGCTGGTGACGTCGCCGACGAGGGTGATGCTGTTGGGGTTGAGCAGCAGGACGGGGCTGCCTGGGTGGAGGTTGAATTTGGTGAGGTCCATCCAAAGCAGGTTGGGGGCGGTGCTGAGTTCGAAATAATATCGTTTGTTCGTGAGGTCCAGCGCGGTGCGGTATTCGGTGTTGTAGAGGCTGCCGGGTTCGCGGTTGGGCGCGCCGAAGGGGACCGAGACGTTGCGGGCGATGGCGAGGATGGCGGCGATGGCTTCGCGCTCGTTGTTCGGTTCGGGGAGCCATTGGCGGTAATAGTCGGCGCGGATGAACCGGTCTTTGGCGTCGGTGTTGCCGGGGATGGGGGTCTGGCGGGTGGCGTTGTCGAAATTGAAGGTGGCGCGGTGGGCGAGTTGCTGGTCGTAGGACGGGTCGTTCGTCATGATGTGGTAGTCGCGGCTGTGGTAGATCGTTTTCTTGCCGCCGGCGGTGTATTCGATGATGGCGCTGTCGCCGGTGGCATCCTCGATGGCGAGATGGACGGTGGCCTTGACGCCTTCGTGCGCGACCATGAGGGGCTGCACCTTGTCGAGATTAGCGATGGCGTCGGCGACCGTGGCTGATGTGTCGAGCACGTATTGACCCCAGAGGCCGGCCTGCAGGCCGGATTTGGTGGGGTCGCGCGGGCCGAAATCGGCGGGGATGAAATAGAGCATGTGCATGGCGAGGCCTTTCTCGTTCATGCCATCCGCGGTGCCGGCGCCGAAGACCGAGGTGACGAGGCTGCCGTATTTGGACGTCCAGCGGGCGGGGTTCGTGGCATCGATGCGGGTGCCGGCGAAGAGGCCGCCGTCGCGTGCTATGCCGCGGGGCAGGACGGTGAGGACCGGTTCGGTGGAGATCGGAAAATCCATGGTGCGGCCGACGAGAACGGCGAGGTTGTTGGTGTTCCACAGGATGCGGGTGCAGGCGGTGGCGGGGCGTGTGAGGAGTGTGGTGGGGGCGAGGAGTGCCAGGCTGCCGAGAAGGGCGCGGCGGGTGGTGTTCATTGGGGCGGCTCCTGCGGGTTGCGCGGTTGATGATTGCGAGGGCCGATTGCGCCGCGCTCATCCACCCTGCGACGTTTGTTTGTTGTTCCTAGATCTTTGACAACGGCCCGCGTGTGGGGCCGAGGGCGTAGAAGAGTTGGATGACGACGATGCAGCCGAGGCTGAGGAGGGTGTCGATGACGCAGAGGGCGGCGGCGGCGGCGTAGAGGGCCTGGGCGATTTTGATGCGGCGGCAGATGGCGGCCTGGATTTCGGGTGTGGCGTCGGGCTTCAGCAGGTTTGCGCGGGCCGCACGGGTCCAGGTGGCGAGCAACGCGAGGCCGAGGGCGAGGATGTTGAGCCAGTAGAGGGCGAGCGCGAGACGCAGGCGAAGGAATTCGGCCATCAGCGTGGTGGAGAATGGCATCAGGCAGATGAAGAACAAAAAGATCAGATGCAACCAAGAGAGATGGCGATCGCTGCGGTCCAGATATGTCAGTTGCGCCTGTTGGCCGACCCAGAAGATGCCGAGTGTGAGGAAGCTGAGCAGGAAGACGGCGAGGCGCGGGGCGATGTCGAGCAGGGCGGTGGCGAGGGCTGCGTCGGTGTGGACGAGCTCGGCGGCGGGGGCTTTGAGGTCGAGGACGAGCAGTGTCATGGCGACGGCGAAGACGCCGTCACTGAGGGCGGCGATGCGCTCGACGGAGCCGCCGGCGATGAGGTTGTAGCGCGTGTCGGTCACCCAGCCCTTGCCCTGATTCGGCGCCTAACTTTCACAAGGTGTTGGGTTCTTTGGTGCAAAAAAGAACGATCCTTGTGGAGGCCTTCGCGGTTGATGGTTGCGATGGTGGGTTAACCCCCCACGCTCCTAGACGATGCCGGCGTTGCGGATGCGGGTGGGGTTGAAGGGGAGGTCGCGGAGGCGGACTTTGCTGATGTCGTAAAGGGCGTTGGCGATCGCGGCGGGCGTGGGGCCTTGGCTGGCTTCGCCGGTGCCGAGATAGGGGGTGCGGGGGCGGTCGATGAGGTGGGTTTCGACGCTGTCGGGCAGCAGGCCGAAGCGCAGGATGGGGTAGCCGGCCCAGTCGCGCGAGGTGATGCCGCGGTCGGTCCAGCTGACCTGTTCGAACAGGGTCCAGCTCATGGATTGCAGGAAGCCGCCTTCGATCTGGTTGCGGATGCCGTCGGGGTTGACGATCTGGCCGCTGTCGACGGCGAGGACGGCGCGGGCGACGCGGAGCTGGCCGTCTTCGCCGACGGGGGCGAGTTGGAGTGCGATGGCGCAATAGGCGCCGAGGTTCTTGTAGCGGGCGAAGGCGAAGCCGCGGCCGGAGCCGGCGGGGGTTTTGCTCCAGCCGAAGCGTTCGGCGGCGAGCGCGATCACGTCCCGCGCGCGGGGGTCTTTCATGTGGCGCAGGCGGTATTCGACGGGGTCCGCCCCCGCGGCGGTGGCGCATTCATCCATCAGGCTCTCGATGGAGAAGACATTCATGAAGGCGCCGAGGCCGCGTTCGGCGGAGACGCGCAGCGGCATGGTGGGGATGAAGTGGTGGATCACCTTGGCGTTGGGCAGGGCATAGAGCGGGATGGCGTTGCGGTCACCGCCGCCTTCGGGCTGTGGGATGGGCACCGGCTTGGGCGGGATGGTGGGGTGCTCGAGCGACCAGCCTGGCAGCAGGGCGCCGCCTTTGGCGGGGCGGGTGGAGTGGGTGTTGCTCCAGACTTCGTAGGTCCAGTCGACGATGTTGCCGCGGGCGTCGAGCCCGGCTTTGGCGGCGGTGATCATGCCCGGCGAGAAGGGTTCCCAGGCATGTTCCTGCTCGCGCATCCATTGCACGCGGACCACGCGGTCGGAGAAGTTCTTGGCCATCAGCGCGGCGTCGCCGGCGGCGTCGTCGGCACCGTTGTGGCCGTAGCAGCCGGAGCCTTCGACATGGATGCAGCGGATGCGCTCGATGGGCATGCTGACGAGGTCGGCGAGGTCGGCGCGCAGGGGGAACATGCCCTGGGCGTGTGACCAGACGGTGAGGTCGGCGCCGTCCCACAGAGCGAGCGCGCAGGAGGGGCCGATCGAGCCGTGGCCGATATAGGGGCGGTGGAATTTGGCGCTGATGGTTTTGGTAACAGCGCCGGTGGGCTCGGCGTGGTCGAGGATGGTGGTGGTGTCGGCGGGCAGGGCGAGGAGGGTGTCGTAGATCTTCTCGCGGGCGGGCAGATCGGGGCCGTGTTTCCAGCTGGCGGTGGAGGCGAGCGCGCGCAGGGCCTGGACGGCCTGCCACTCGCGGGTGGCGATGACGCCGACGAAGCTGCCGTTGCGCACCACCTTGAGGACGCCGGGCATGTGGCTGACGCTCTCTTCGTCGATGGATTGCAGCACCGCGCCGTAGCTGGGCGGGCGCAGGATGCGGGCATGGACCATGCCTTCGGGGCGCATGTCCTGGATGTGGGCTGGGCCGCCGGTGACCTTGGCGGGGATGTCGACCCGCGGGCGGGACGTGCCAATGATCTGGTAGTCGGAGGGAGGGATCAGGTCGGAGCTGGCGCTGGCCTTCCGGCTGAGCACGCCTTCATTGACCAGGTCGGTGTAGCGGACCGAGCGGCCGTTGGGGGCGGTGACGCTGCCGTTCGCGGCGGTGAGGCGGTCAGCGGGGAAGTTGAGCGAGGCGGCGGCGAGTTCAAGCAGGATGGCGCGGGCCTGGGCGGCGGCGTGCAGGATGGCGGTGCCGCTGTCCTGCATGGTGTGGCTGCCGGAGGTGAAGCCTTCGTCGGGGGTGCGGGCGGTGTCGGCGGTGATGAGGGTGATGGCCTCGAAGCGGACGCGCAGCTCCTCGGCGGCGATCTGGGTCAGCGCGGTGCGGGCGCCCTGGCCGAGCTCCTCCTTGCCGGTGAAGACGGTGATGCCGGCCTGGTCGATGCGGATCCAGCTGTCGAGCTGGGGAAAGTCCTTGAGGCTGCCGGGCAGGCGGATGGCGGCCGGCATGTCGGCGTAGCCGGCGGCCGGGGTGGGGGCATCGGCGGCCTCGGCCTGGCGGAGGCTGGCGGCGAGCGAGACGGCGACGGTGAGAGCGCCGCCGATCAGGCTGGCGCGGCGGGTGATGGCGGGGGGATCGCGGTCCATGGGTGCGCTCATGTCGCGCTGGTCTGGCCGGAGGCGCGTTTGATGGCGCGGATGATGCGCATATGGGTGCCGCAGCGGCAGAGATTGGTCTGCATGTAGGAGCGGATCTGCGCCTCGGTTGGGGTGGGGTTGGCTTCAAGCAGGGCCTGGGCGCGCATGATCATGCCGGCGGTGCAGTAGCCGCACTGGGCGGCCTGTTCGTCGATGAAGGCCTTTTGCAGTGGCGAGGGATTGGCCTCGCTGCCCAGCGATTCGATGGTGCGGACATGGCGCCCGGCCAGCGTGCCGATCGGGGTGAGGCAGGAGAAGACGGGTTTGCCCTCAAGCAGCACGGTGCAGGCGCCGCATTGGCCGAGGCCGCAGCCATATTTCGCGCCGTTGAGTTTCAGCAGGTCGCGCAGCGCGTAGAGCAGCGGCGTGTCGGGGGTGGCGTCGACCGAGCGGACCCGGCCATTCACATCGATGGGTATCATCGCAATCCCTGCTCCCGCCTGATGGCGGTGACGGTGGCGGCCAGGTCTGGCCATGGTTGCTGTTTCATCATGCCGACGCGCAGATGGGTGAGCACGGCAATCAGCTGATCGTTGTTGAGCACGTTGGCGAAGGGCGGCATCTGCGGGCCGGGTTCGGACTCGCGGGCGCGGCGGCCGGCGAGGATCACACGGATCGCGTCGCGCGGGCTGTCGTCGGACAGGGCGCTGGACAGCGCGAGCGGGGCGAGGTTGATCGACGTGCTGCGCCAGCCGTCCTGATGGCAGACGGCGCAGGCGCCGGCATAGATGTCGGCCCCCGGACCGGCGGGCGGGATGGGCGGGATGGCGCTGTCGGTGAGGACGGCGTTGACCTCCTCGGCGCGGCGCATGCGCGAGGGGGGTAGCGGGCCGCCGAGGCCGGCGATGTAGGCGGCGATGGCGCGCACATCGGCGGGGTCGGCATGGGCGAGATTGTTGGTGACCGCCTGCATCGGGCCGGCGGAGGCGCCGTGGTGCTGGGCCAGACCGCCGACGAGGTAGGTGGCGAGTTCCTCCTCCGACCAGGGGAGCGGGGCGGGGTTGGTGGCGTTTTCCAGCGCCGGGGCGTGCCAGCCATCGATCTCGGCACCCTGATAGGCGGCGTCGGTGCGTTCGGCGCCGAGTTCGTTGCGCGGGCTGTGGCAGGCGGCGCAATGGGCGAGGCCCTCGGCGAGCTGTTCGCCCCGGCTGGCGGTGGGCGGGGCGGCGGCGTTGCCGTAGAGGACGTTCCATACCGCCATCAGGGCGCGCATGTTGAAGGGGAACTGCATCACCGGGTCGGCGGGGCGGTTGGCCGCGGCGGGGCGGGTCATCAGATAGGCGTAGAGGTCGGCGATCTGCTGGTCGTCGAGGCCGGCGAAATGCGGATAGGGGAAGGCCGGGTAGAGGTGGTGGCCGTCGCGCGAGATGCCGCGGCGCATGGCGCGGGCGAAGGCGGGCAGGGACCAGGCGCCGATGCCGGTGGCGGCGTCGGGCGTGATGTTGGAGCTGTAGAGCGTGCCGTAGGGCGTGGGGATGGCGACGCCGCCGGCGAAGCGCCTGCCGCCTGGCTGGGTGTGGCAGGTTTCACAATTGCCGATGGCGGCGAGCTGGGCGCCCTTGGCGATGCTCGGCTGGGCGAATGAGGCGGGGGCGGGCGGCGTGCCGGGGGCGATCGAGCCGTGCCACGAAAGCGCTCCGAGCGCGACGACGCTGGCCACCAGCAGGATCAGCAACGCCAAGATCAGACGGCCAAGCCGCATCCACCAACTCCCCTTGCCCCGGGCCGTGCGCGGCCTGGAGAGCCAACATCGTGTGATGCGGCGCGGGGGTCAACCGGTGGCGCGCCGATTGACGCGCGGGCGGGGGTGGTTGATCCTGCGGCCGCAATCGAACCAGGGTGATTTAGCGAATGTCCAACTCCCGTCAGCGTTTTCGCGCGAGCCTGGGGCTTGGGCGGTGTCTGCATCCGGCCTCGGTGTTTGATGCGCCGACCGCCCTGATCGCCGAGGGGCTGGGCTACGAGTCGGGCATTCTGGGCGGCTCGGTGGCGTCGCTCACCGTGCTGGGGGCGCCGGATCTGATTTTGTTGACGCTGAGCGAGTTCGTCGAGCAGGCGCGGCGGATCTGTCGGGCGTCGGGCCTGCCGCTGATGGTGGATGCGGATCATGGCTATGGGAACGCGCTGAACGTGATGCGCTCGGTGGTGGAGCTGGAGGCCGCCGGCGTGGTGGGGCTGACGATCGAGGACACGGTGCTGCCGCGCCCGTTCGGGGCTGGCGGCATGGCGCTGGTGTCGATCGAGGAGGCGGTGGGCAAGCTGCGGGCGGCGGTGGCCGCGCGGGTGGATCCGGAGCTGGTGGTGGTCGGGCGGACCGGGGCGCTGGAGGTTGAGGGGCTGGCGGCGGCGATCGCCCGCGCCCGCGCCTATGAGGCGGCCGGGGTGGATGCTGTGTTCTTCACCGGCATGAAGACGAAAGCGGATCTGGAGGCGATTTCGGCGGCGATCTCGGTGCCGGTGTTTCTTGGCCAGGTGGGGGCGGAGATCGCCGATGACGCCTATCTGGCGAGCCAGCGGGTGCGGTTTCAGATCCTCGGGCATCAGACCTATCAGGCGGCGCTGGAGGCGAGCTATCAGACGCTGAAATCGTTGCGCGAGGGCGTGAAGGCCGCGGCGCTGGTGGGGTTGGCGCCGAAGGATCGTCTCGCGGAGGCGGAGCGGCGGGCGGTGTTCAGCGCGGCGATCGGGGATTTTATGGCTGGCTAGCCCGCTCGGGGCTGGACTAGGCTTCGCCGGAACAATCGCGCGCGTCTCGCAAGGCGCGGCTTTGGCGGGGATGGGCAATGACGATCCGGGCGATGACGATCGGGGCGGTGGGTGGTCTGGTCGCGGTGCTTGTGCTGGCCACGGTGGCGCGGGCCGAGCCGGCGCCGAACATCGTCTATATCGTGTCGGACGATCAGGGCTGGAAGGATGTCGGCTATCATGGGTCCGACATCGCCACGCCGAACATCGATGCGCTGGCGGCCGGCGGCACGACGCTGGATCAGTTCTATGTGCAGCCGATGTGCACGCCCACGCGGGCGGCGCTGCTGACCGGGCGCTATCCGTTCCGTTACGGGTTGCAGACGGCGGTGATCCCCTCGGCCCAGACCTATGGTTTGGCGACCGACGAGTTTCTGCTGCCGCAGGCGCTGAAGGCGGTGGGGTATCAGACAGCGATCATCGGCAAGTGGCATCTGGGCCATGCGGACGCGAAATACTGGCCGCGGCAGCGCGGGTTCGATTATCAATATGGGCCGCTGATCGGCGAGATTGATTATTTCACCCATCAGCAGCATGGCGTGGTGGACTGGTATCGCAACAACAAGCGGGTGGTGGAGCCGGGCTATTCCACGACCCTGCTGGGCAACGATGCGGTGAAGCTGATCGCGGCGCATGATGTGCGCACGCCGCTGTTTCTGTATCTGGCGTTCAACGCGCCGCACACGCCCTATCAGGCGCCGCAGCCCTATCTTGATCGCTACAAGGGAATTGCCGATCCCAGCCGGCGGGCCTACGCGGCGCAGATCACCGCGATGGATGAGCAGATCGGGCGCGTGGTGGCCGCGCTGGAGGCGAAGAAGATGCGGGGGAACACGCTGATCGTGTTCCACAGCGACAATGGCGGCACCCGCAACAAGCTGTTCGCCGGCGAGGGTGACATGTCGAAGATCACCATTCCGGTCGATAACGGACCGTATCGGGATGGCAAGGGGTCGCTGTATGAGGGCGGCACGCGGGTGATCTCGTTGCTGAACTGGCCTGGCAGGATCAAGGCCGGCGGCAGCGTGGCGGG